>JBGSII010000200.1:0-10337 GCA_041742555.1 Ilumatobacteraceae bacterium | reverse complement strand
CGCCGAGCGCCACGGCCGCACGCTGCGGTTCGGCTACCGCGCCCACGTCGTGGTGCGCGAGACGGAGGCCGATGCGCGGGCAGCCGCTGTCCACCTGCTGTCGCGACTCGACGCGGTCGAGGGCGAAGCGATCCGCAACCGATCGCTGGACACCACGTCGGCCGGCGTGTCCCGGCAGGCGGAGCTTCGCGACTCCTCCGACGACGACGGCTACATCGAAGCGCACCTGTGGACCGGGATCGCCCGCGCCAGGTCCGGGTGCGGCGCGGCGATCGTCGGCGACCCGGATCAGGTCGTCGAAAAACTGCGTGCCTACATGGCGCTCGGAGTCGACGCGTTCATCCTCTCCGGGTACCCGCATCGCGCCGAATGCGACCTCGTCGCCACGCACGTCCTGCCACGTCTCTGACCGACCGAGATTCCGGAAATTTGCAGTTCAGACGGCACGAAACGCTCGAATCTCACCCTCTGCGCTGGCGTCACCACGGTGGCCGGTGAACGGCATGTGACATTGACCATGTCCCGTTGCATACGCGCCGCCGAGGGGTCTACCTTCGACCGGGTGCAGCTGCTCGGGCTGCCCTGGGTGGAGGAACAATGAACGACACGTTGTCGAATCGCGTTGACGGCAGGCGGACCGGTGGGCGCCGTCGCCGGCACCGCGTGATCGCAAGCACCTGCATCGTTGCGCTCGGCGTGGGCGCGCTTGTCGCTACCGGGCCAGCCGAGGCAACCGCGTCGCTGCCGGCGCAAACCGTCCCGAGCGGAACCGCGGTGTCCAACTCCACCGAGTTGCGCAACGCCGTGACGAACGTCGGTGGAGTGATCAACCTGGCGCCGGGCGTCTACGACCTCACCTCCCAGCTCGAGATCCGCCGGAACGGCACGCAACTGCGCGCCGTCGAACCGGGCAACACCACGCTCTCCTACACCGGCGCTGCCAACAACTCGAAGAGCCGCGTGCTCGAGGTCTGGGCGACCGGGGTCGTCGTCGATGGCCTGAAGATCACCGGCGGCAAGAACCCGACCGACGACGGCGGCGGCGGCGTCGAAGTCGAGCGCGGCGCGAACCTCACGCTCAGCCGCTCGTGGGTCACCGGCAACACCGACAGCTACGGCGGTGGAGTCTTCAACGAAGGCACCATCACCATCGTCGACTCGACGATCTCGGGCAACACGGCGAGCGTCAAGGGCGGCGGCCTGCTCAACGAGGGCACCGCGACGGTCACGAACTCCACGATCGAGAGCAACACCTCGTACTGGGGCTCGGCCATCGCCAGCTTCAGCACGATCAACCTCTCGCACACGACGATCGTTCGTAACGTCACCACCGACAGCTCCACCTCGCTCGGCGCACTCCAGCGATTCAGCGGCACGTTCAACGTGCGGTACTCCGTCCTCGGCGACAACATCGGCACCAGCGGTTCGCCGCGACGCAACTGTGCCGGGACCGTCTCGCTGCGAACCCTGAACCTGGTCAGCAGCACGGCCGGCTGCAGCGTCAACGACACGGTGATCACCCAACCGATCCTCGTCGGCGCGTTGCAGGCCAACGGCGGCCCCACGCCGACCGTCGGTCTGCTCGATGGCAGCCCCGCACTCGACCGGGTCACCGTGTCGGCCGGCACCTGCGCCTCGACGCTCACGACCGACCAGCGCGGCGTCGCCCGGCCGGCCGGAGCGAAGTGTGATCTCGGAGCGTTCGAGAAGGCGACCCTCGAACTCGTCGATCCCACCCTCCGCGTCGACACGGCGAGCTATGTCGCCAAGGGGCTTCCCGCCGGAACCGTCGAAGTCGGCGCGACCTCGGTGCCGAGCGACCTGATCGCCGGTGAGTTCGCCTCCGACGCCACCACCGATGAGGACGGCACGATCAACTCGGCACGGCTGCGATCGATCCGTTTGCGCTCGATCCGCCTGCGCAGCATCGAACTCCAGGATCTCCGCTTGCGCTCGATCGAAGGAGGGACTCCTTCCACTCCCGAAGCAGCCCGGCTGCGATCGATCGAGCTGAAGGCGAACCGCCTTCGCTCGATCGCGCTCGAGTCGATCCGGCTCCGCTCGATCGATCTCACCGACACCCGTCTGCGATCGATCGACCTCGACTCGACCGGCCTCCAGGCGATCCCGCTCTCCGAGATCCCGCTGATCGCGGTACCGGGCGGTTGGGAGGCATTCCTCGCCACTGCGGACAACGACGGCAATCCCGCCACGCCCCCGCCGTTCGCCGGCGTCCCGCTGCAGTCGCTGACCCTCGCCGACCTCGGCACGGTGGTCCCCGAGAACTTCACGCTCGCCAGCATCGACCTCGACTCCACCCGCCTCCGCTCGATTCGCCTCCGGTCGATCCTGCTGGAGGGTACGCGCCTGCGGTCGATCCCGCTGTCGGATCAGCTCGTTGCGCCGAGCCCCGCGAACGACAGGGCCTGGTGTGACGCGCTGCTCGGCGCGGAGAACTGCACTGCGAGCCTGGCGACCAAGGTCGGCGACGTCGAACTGTGGGAAGCGCAGCTCGCCGGTGCCGACGTCGACCAGGAGAGCGTGCTCAGCGTGCCACTGTCCGGGCTCACGAGCACCCGCCTGCGCTCGATCGACCCGAGTGCGACGGACATCGAGGACGCGCGCCTTCGCAGCATCCGGCTGCGCTCGATCTTCCTCGAGAACACCGCGCTCTCGGCGATCCGCCTGCGCAGCATCGCAGAGCGGAGCATCCCTGCGGTCAACACGCTGCCTCCGATCACCATCGGTTCGATCATCGACTGTGCCAAGAATCCATCGGCGTGTACCGACACCGCCGCGAACACCCTCACCCTCGGCGACGCAGTGCGCGGCTGCCTCCCCGAAGGAGTCCCCGCCGAGAGCGGCGCGCCCGATCCCGCGACCTGCCTGCTGCGTCAGGACGCGGACCTCGGGCAGCTGCTCGACCTCTTGGGCGTCGAGGTGGCCGGCGTCAGCCTGCTCGACGAACTGACGCTGGCGGACATCCTGCTGGCGTTCACCCCGCCGGAGGACATCCCGTGGGAGAGCGTCAACCTCGAGGCCGCCGGCCTGCAGAACATCGCAACACCCCCGCAGCCCACCTTCGACTACGTCGTCGGCGTCGAGGTCCGCCAGGGCCCAGCGGCAGTGACCGTCGATCTCAAGCTCCCCGTCGGTTTTGCGCTCGCCGAAGGCTCCGACCCCGAGCCCGCGACGTTCTGCACCGCCACCACCACCTGCGCGACCACCGTCGCCCCCGCCGACGGCACCACGTCGTTCACGATCCCGAACGTCGCGTCGGGCAAGTACGAACTGCGCGTCCCGGTTCGTGCCGGGTCGACGATCGGTGAATCCGACGAATTCCTGGCGAGTTCGACGGTCACGGCCACAGGGCCGAACGGTGCCATCACGAAGCCCTCGAACGGCGTCGGTGTCACGGTCGTGCAGGCAAACAGCACGGCACCGAAGGCACCGAGCCTCCGTGACGGCCAACTGGAGCTCGGATACATCGGCGGCAGCGGAGAGCTCGACGTGTACTCGTTCGTCGCTCCCGCGGGAACCACCGGTGCCTCGGCCCGGATCCTGCTGTCCAACATCCCGGCCGACGTCGACTACGACCTCGCCGTCTACGGCCCGCGGCCCGTGTCGCTTCGTGGCGCACCGCTGCCAGAGCGCGCCGCCATCGGCGACGACCAGTTCGACCTCGACCCCGGCGACGACGTGCTCGCCACCGACATCGTCGACGACATCGAGCTCGACATCGCCGCGATCGCGGGAACGGTGGATTTGTCGCTGCCGCCCGAGACCACGGGCTATGGACTCCGCGACATCTCGAGCCGACGTTCCAACGTCGACGAGGAGGTCACGCTCCCGGCGCTGGTGAGCGGCAAGACCTACGTCGTGGTCGTGTCCGGCTACTTCAGCGACGTCAGCCCGGAGCCGTACGGCCTCCGCGTCCGCCTCGACCGCCGCACCGCGATCCCAGCGTGTGCGTCGAACACCTATCCGGGCACCTCGACCCTCCCGACCCTCGCCCCGGCGAACGCATCGCTCGCCATCACGCCGAGCACCAACACGTTGTACGTGACGAACACCGCTCGCCTCGATCGTGAAGCTCCCGGTCGGTCAGCCGACGTGATCGCGGCGATCGAATCGACCGATGGCATCAACGGCGTCGATGCCGGACTCCTCCTCCTCGACAATCTCCCGCAGTGGAACACCTTCAACGCCAACAGCTGCGACCCCGAGGTCCGCAACGTGCTGGCCAAGGCGATCGGCGCTGCGATCGACACGGCGAACGGCCCGACGGGCGCCAACGGCAAGATCGAGAACATCGTCATCGTCGGTGGCGACGGAGTGGTGCCGATGGCCGCCGTGCCCGATCTGGCCGAGTACTCCAACGAGTCGACCTTCGCTCTCAGTGTCCTCGACACCGGTGGCAAGACGACGCCGACCGCCGGTGCGCTGGCGAGCGGCTACCTCCTCAGCGACGACCCGTACGCCACCGACGCCGGTATCTCGATCCTCGGCGGCGACCACGAGCTGTACGTGCCCGATCGCAATGTCGGCCGGCTCGTGGAAACCGCGAACGAGATCATCGCCCAGCTGACGAACTTCGTCACCTACGGCGGCAAGCTCGACCCGCGCACGTTCGACGCGGCCGTCACGGGCTACGACTTCCTCGACGACGGTGCTCGAGCCGTCATCGACGAACTCGACGGTCGGTTCGACGTCGATCCGTTGCTCGGCGACCTCTGGGATCGAGAGGACTACCTCGATCTGTTCCGCGACACCACGACGCGCGCTCGCCCGGACTACTCCGTCTTCTCACCGAACGCGCACTACGACTTCGAGGCCCTGTTGCCGGCCCTTCCCGACACGAACGGCATCTACAACGACGACGACCTCGTCACGACGGCCGACCTGACGACGGGCGTGGTCGGCGCTGCGAAGGTGCCGGAGCGCGCACTCGGCTTCACGGTCGGCTGTCACGCCGGGCTGAGCGTGTCCGACGTCCAAGTCGGCACCACGCTCGACTGGGCGCAGCTCTACTCGCGCAACAACACCCAGTGGATCGCTCACACCACCTACGGCTACGGCGACACCGAGATCGTGGCGTACTCCGAGCGCCTCGCCGAACTGTTCGCCGGCAACGTGGCCGCGATGGCCGCCACTGCGAATCCGACGATGTCGCTCGGCGCCGCCGTGACGGACGCGAAGCAGCGCTACCTCGCCAGCACGCTGGTGATCAGCCCCTACGACGAGAAGATCCTCCAGTCGTGGACCTACTACGGACTGCCGATGTACACCATCGGCACCCCGCCGGCCCCCAACCTGGCACGCCAGTCGTTCATCGAGGAGTCGAGCGAAACGATCGTCGACGAGACCATCGTCGACGAGACCACCACCGAGGACACCATCGTCGACGAGACCATCGTCGGCGAGACCACCACCGAGGAGACCATCGTCGAGGAGACCACCACCGACGAGACGTCGCCCGCGCAGGGGTTCCGGAGCAGCGCGCTGCTCGCGCAGACCTCGAGCGGGCCGGCCACGTTCGGCCCGCCGGCCGGCAACGGTCGGGTTCCGGTCGCGATCGATGTCCGCACCCAGCTCGCCGCGCCGACCTTCACCGACCCTGACGACGGCTCGTACTACTCGGTCAACGGCAACGTGGTCAGCGTGCAGGACCGCCCCGTGCAGCCGCTCGTCGACGTCGCCATTCCAGGCGCCACGACCAACCGGTACGGCGGGTTCCTGATCACGGGACTCGTCAGCCGCGATCTTCCGAGCACGTACGTGCCGTTCGTCTCACGCCCGATCATCGACAACAGCACCGACGAATCCCGGTTCCTCGCGGGCGACGTGGCATTCCCGGCCAACCTGCAGCAGGTCACCAACATCGGTGACGGCCAGCGACTCCTGGTCGCGGCCGGCCAGTGGCAGAACGGACAGCGGCTCTTCGACCGGATCTCGGGCGAGCTGCTGCCACGCTCCGGCACCGACACCGAGGCGCCGAGGTTCCTCGACGTCACCGGCACCAACATCTCCGACGTCGGCGCCAGCGGTCGCGGCATCCGCTTCGACGTCACGACCGAGTCCGACGCCACCCGCGTCGTCATCCTGTTCCGTGAAGAGGGCACCGCGAACTGGCGCACGCTCGAGCTCGCAGGAGCGGGCGGCAACTGGTTCGGCGTCGCCGCCCTCGTCGGCACCGGCGTGAACACGAAAGCGGAGTTCTTCGCGCAGAGCGTCGACGCCGCTGGCAACGTCGGCATCACCAGCAACAAGATCGAGAACTTCCTCTCGGTCGATGACGCCGGTGCGTCGGAGGACGAGATCACCGCCAAGATCACCCCCGGCGGAAACCAGGAGGACGGTCGGTTCTTCGGGACCGGCGGGACGTTCAGGATCGAGCCGAGCGAGCCCACCACCGATCCGGCCACCTTCTCGATCGACTCCGGCCTTCCGCTGTCGGTCGGCGCCAACGGGATCATCAGCATCACGGTGCTCCCCGACGGCGCCGCCAGCACCTACGCCGGCGGCGTGCTCGGTCTCGCACCTGGCGACTATCTGATCAGCGCCCGCTACGGCGACGGACCGGCGACCAGCCGCTTCTTCATCGTCGACGGCGACGCCCCCGATGTCACGTACTCCCGCGATCTCTCCGAGTGGACGACGTCGCCGCTCTCGGGGGTCGTCGTGAGCGCCACCGACGCCACGGGCGTCGAGAGCCTGACGGCGACCGTGACCGACGCCGACGGCAACGTCCTGCGGAACCTCACCGGCTCCGACGCCGACGCCGACGCCGACGGCATCGTCACCGCGACGATCCTGCCGATCGTCGTCCCCGACGGCTCATCGGCCGAACTGACACTCACCGTCGTCGCCGAGGACGCCGTGGGCAACACGAGGACGATCGTGTCGACACTGAAGGTCGACAACGAGGCGCCAGTGGTCTCGATCTCGCCGAAGTCCGACCTCTGGAGCAAGACGCCCGTGCTGATCACCGTCACGGCATCGGACGCCAACGCGGGCCTCGCGTCGGTGTGCCTCGCCCGCAACGGCGGCACCTGCAACCCGATCACCCTCACCAATGGCGCCTACAGCGAGACCATCCTCGCCGAGGGAGAGACCTCGCTCGAGGTCATCGCGAAGGACACACTCGGCAACGAGAGTTCCGATGAGACGGCCGTCAAGGTCGACACGAAGGCACCAACCGCAACGATCACGCCCGACGGCGACACCTGGCGCGCCGGCAAGGTCACCGCCGTCATCGACGCCGTGGACCCAGGCGGGCCAGCGGCCTCAGGCATCGCGTCGGTGTGCCTCCAGAACGGCAACGCCTGCACGCCATTGACCGCTGACGCTGACGGCCTCTACCGCACCGAGGTCACGGTGCCCGCCGACACCGACGGCACCCCGTCGATCAGCGTCACCCTCACCGACGTCGCCGGCAACACCAACGACGTCGGCCCGGTGGCATTCAAGATCGACAACAAGGCGCCGGTGCTCACGCTCGTGACCGACCAGGTCGGTGAGTGGACCAACAAGTCGGTCAAGGTGACCGCCAGCGCGACCGACGGGTCCGGGTCCGGCATCGACGGGATCTGCCTCGACGGAGACTGCGACTCGACCAACCCGAAGAACGTCACGATCGACGGCAACATCGTCGACCGCGTCGTCCCCGCCTCTGCCGTCGACCTCGTCGGCAACATCACCACCGAGACCGTCGAGGTCAGGATCGACAAGTCGAAGCCGGTCGTCACGATCGCCAAGAGTCCGGACACCCCGTGGACGAACGGTCCGGTGACGGTGACCGTCACCGCCGAGGACGCAGGCTCGGGTCTCGACGCGGTCTGCCTCGACTCCGACGACGGCAACGGCTGCGTCGCCATCGACCTCGTGGACGGCGAGTACCAGGCCACCTTCACGACCGACGGCGCCCGCGACGTCACCGTCAACGCGACCGACAAGGCGGGCAACCAAGCGGTCTCGAAGTCGACCACGGTCGGCATCGACAAGGTCAAGCCCGTCGTGACCATCACCAAGAGCCCCGACACGACGTGGGCGAATGGTGCGGTCACGGTGACCATCGCGGCCACCGACGATCGGTCCGGCATCGCCACCGTCTGCCTCAGCACCAACGGTGGTCCCTGCCAGGGCATCACCCTCGACTCCACCGGCGAGTACGAGTTCACGGTGAGTTCCGACGGAACCACGACCTACGAAGTGGGCGCCACCGACCTGGCCGGCAACATCGCCGACTCGACGTCGTCGACGTCGACGACGGTCAACATCGACACGGTCGAGCCCACGGCCACGCTGTCGGTGAGCGCCGACAGCAACAACGACGGCATCTACCGCTTCGACGAACCAGCGACCGCGACGTTCTCGTGTGCGGATGCAGGATCCGGGGTGGAAGGCTGTGCGCTCTTCGACGGCAACGTGCAGGTCGCGACGACGAGCCCGTACACGATCAACACCGCCGTCACCGGCACCAAGACGCTCACGGTGAGGGCCACCGACGTGGCCGGCAACACGTTCACCTCGCCGGCGAAGACGATCACGGTGGCGTTCAGGACCTGCGTGCTGACCAGCTCGCGGCAGGCGACGTTCCTGCCGACGTACACCCTGCGACTCACGTTGTGCGATGAGAACGGCGTGAACAGGTCGGCATCGAACATCGCCCTCACCGCGCTCGCCATCGACGGCACCCGCGATCCGATCTTGAACTTCTCGGGTCTCCAGCTGAACTACCGGTTCAGGTACGTGTCGTCCGGAAGGTACTACGAGTACACGTTCTTCACCGGTGGCCTCGCCCGGGGTGCTCACACGCTGTCGTTCACCACCCAACCCGTACCGAGCCGGAACATCGGCACGGTCGAGTTGAACAAGCTGGCCACGAACATCGCACCGTTCACACTCAGGTGATGCAGTAGAACAAGCAGGTGAACGAATTCTCGGCCGACACGATCGGGTCGTATCTCCCCGATCGTGTCCGGCGCTGGCCGATCGACGGACCCTCCCACCGACAGGTGGAAGGGTCGCTCGTCTCGGCGGACATCTCCGGGTTCACCGCGCTCTCCGAGCGGCTTGCCGCGTTCGGGCGCGAGGGAGCAGAGGAGCTCACCAAGCTGCTCAACCAGTGCTTCGGTGGGATGATCGAGATCATCGACACCCACGGCGGCGACGTGCTGAAGTTCGGCGGCGACGCGTTGCTGGTGCTGTTCGAGGGCGCCGAGCACACGGCCCGCGCAGCCGCGGCGTGCCACCAGATGCGGTCGCTGATCGAGCGTCGCTGGTCGACCGAACTCGTGCAGCGCATCGAGCTGGGGATCTCCCAGGGCCTCCACAGCGGCACGTTCGACCTCCATCTGGTCGACGCCGGCCACCGTGAACTGCTCGTCGTCGGCCCAGGCATGTCGGCGACGGTCAACTGCGAAGGCGCCGCCGAGCGGGGCCAGATCCTGCTCAGCCACGAGGCAGCGGCGCTGCTCGACGATGCCGACCTCGGCGCGAGCACGGACGACGGCCGGGTGCTGGCTCGACCGCCGTCGATCGCCGGATGGAACCACGAGCACCAGATCGGGTCGGACATCGACGTCGACCCCTACGTGCCGAGCTGGCTCGCGGAACAGACCGCCGCTGGCGGCGTCGCCGAGCACCGCACCGTCACCGTCGGGTTCGTGTTCTTCGGCGGCATCGACACGCTCCTCGCATCGCATGGCCCCGACGAGGTGCAGGCCCGACTCCAGGCGCTGGCAACGGCCACGCGCGAGGCGACCGAAACCCATGGCACGTACTGGTTGGCGAGTGACGTCTACGCCGGCGGGGGCAAGATCATCCTGACCGCCGGAGCTCCTCGATCGACCGGGCGCGACGAGGACGCCGCCGTGCGAACCGCCCGGAGCTTGATCGAGACCGACGTCGGGCTGCCGATCCGCATCGGCCTCAACCGAGGTCCGGTCTACATGGGCGATCTCGGGTCGACTCGTCGACGCACCTTCACCGTCATGGGTGACGCTGTCAACCTGGCCGCCCGCTTGATGCAGAAGTCGGTCGCCGGGCAGGTGGTGGCCAGCCGGGCCGTGCTCGACCTCGTGCCCACACCGGTCGCCACCGAGGAGCTCGAGCCGTTTCTCGTCAAGGGCAAGACCGAGCCGATCATGGCGGCGCTCGTCGGAGAACTCGGCACCGACGCGGAGGTCGTCGTCGATCGGCCGGACAATGTCGTCGAGTTCGTCGGCCGCGAGCGGGAACTGGCCGAGATCGAGGCGGCGTTCGAACGAACGATCGCTGGCAAGGGCACCGTCGTCGACATCGTCGGCGAGCCGGGCATCGGCAAGTCGCGCCTC
>JBGSII010000199.1:0-3456 GCA_041742555.1 Ilumatobacteraceae bacterium | reverse complement strand
CGCTTGTACTTGCCGCAGTAGCACTCCCAGTCTCGGGTCGGTCCGAAGATCTTCTCGCAGAACAGCCCGTCCTTCTCGGGGCGCAGCGTGCGGTAGTTGATCGTCTCGGGCTTCTTCACCTCACCGTGCGACCAGTTGCGGATCTGGTCCGCCGTGGCCAAGCGGATCTTCAGTTGGTCGAACATGTTGACGTCGAGCATGTTGCCGGCTTTCTTGTCGTTGCTTCGTTTTCGGTGGTTGCATTGCACCAGGGGTCAGACCCCTGGTGCAATCAGTCGCTGGTCGGTTGTGGCTCGGGTTTCTGGCCTGAGCCAGGGGTCAGACCCGGACTGCAACGCCTCCGGCGTTGCAGTCGGGTTCGGACCCCTAGTACCTCACGCGTTCGGCGCGTTCGCGTTCGCGGCGGGCGTCGTCTTCGTCGGTACCACGCTCGGGGCGGGAGATGTCGATGCCGAGTTCCTCGGCGGCGCGGTAGACCTCGTCGTCGAGGTCGCGCATCTCGATCTCGTGGCCGTCCTCGGTGAGCACCTCGACGTTGATGCAGAGCGCCTGCATCTCCTTCATCAGCACCTTGAAGCTCTCCGGCACACCCGGCTCGGGGATGTTGTCGCCCTTGACGATCGCTTCGTACACCCGGACACGACCGAGCACGTCGTCGGACTTGATGGTCAGCAGCTCCTGCAAGCAGTACGCCGCGCCGTAGGCCTCGAGCGCCCACACTTCCATCTCACCGAATCGCTGGCCGCCGAACTGGGCCTTGCCACCGAGCGGCTGCTGGGTGATCATCGAGTACGGGCCGGTCGAGCGGGCGTGGATCTTGTCGTCGACAAGGTGCGCCAACTTCAGGATGTACATGTAGCCACAGGTGATCGGGTTGTCGTAGGGCTCACCGGTACGGCCGTTGAAGAGCGTGAGCTTGCCGTTGGTCCCGACGAGCCGCTCACCATTCGCGGCCTCCGGGTTCAGCTGCTCGAGGATCTCCTGGATCGTCGGATGATCGATCGACTTCTCCTTCTCGTCCCAGTTGGCGCCGTCGAACACCGGCGTCGCCACGAACGTGGCCGGCTTGGTGTTCGGGCGCGTCTTGGTCTCGGTCCCACGAATCGGTTCATCACCGATCTTGGTCCCGTCGGGATTCGTCCACCCCCACCGGGCGCAGTAGCCGAGGTGCGCTTCGAGGACCTGGCCCACGTTCATGCGGCTCGGCACACCGAGCGGGTTGAGGATGATGTCGACCGGCTGGCCATCAGCGGTGAAGGGCATGTCCTCGATCGGGAGGATCTTGGAGATGACGCCCTTGTTGCCGTGGCGACCGGCGAGCTTGTCGCCAACGGAGATCTTGCGCTTCTGGGCGACGTAGACCCGCACGAGCTGGTTCACACCCGGGGGCAGCTCGTCACCGTCGTCACGGTTGAAGACCTTGACGTCGATGACCTTGCCGACCTCGCCGTGCGGCACCTTCATGCTGGTGTCGCGAACCTCACGGGCCTTCTCACCGAAGATGGCACGCAGCAGCCGCTCTTCCGGGGTCAGCTCGGTCTCGCCCTTCGGCGTGACCTTGCCGACCAGGACATCACCAGGGCCGACCTCGGCGCCGACGCGGATGATGCCGCGGTCGTCGAGGTCGGCGAGGATGTCGTCGCTCAGGTTCGGGATGTCGCGGGAGATCTCCTCCGGGCCGAGCTTGGTGTCACGTGCGTCGACCTCGTGTTCCTTGATGTGGATCGACGTGAGGACGTCGTCCTTCACCAGGCGCTCCGACAGGATGATCGCGTCCTCGAAGTTGTAGCCCTCCCACGGCATGAACGCCACGAGCAGGTTCTTGCCGAGTGCGAGTTCGCCTTCGTCGGTGGAGGGTCCGTCGGCGATGATCGTGCCCTTGGACACCTTGTCGCCCTCGACCACGCGGGGCCGCTGGTTGATGCACGTGTCCTGGTTCGAGCGACGGAACTTGGCGAGGCGATACACACGCTTGCCTTCCGTCTTGTACTGCACCGTGATCGAGTCGCCGGAGACCTCCGTGACCTCGCCGTCGTCGATGGCCTGAATGAGGTCCGCGGCGTCGCGAGCAGCACGGTTCTCGATTCCGGTGCCGATGTAGGGCGCCTCGGCGCGAACGAGCGGGACGGCCTGGCGCTGCATGTTCGCGCCCATCAGCGCACGGTTGGCGTCGTCGTGCTCGAGGAACGGGATCAGCGCCGTCGCCACCGAGACGATCTGCTTCGGCGACACGTCGATGAAGTCGACCTCTTCCGGCGGCACGTACCCGATGTCGGTGGTGGCGCCGAAGAAGCTCTCGGCTTCGAGCATCTTGCGCAGATCCTCGAGGCTCGCAGCCTGCGGCGAGCGCCGCACGAGGGTGCGCTCGTCGCGGATGCTCCCGTCGTCGTTCAGTGGCGTGTTGGCCTGCGCGACGACGTAGTTCTCCTCCTCGTCGGCGGCCATGTAGACGATCTTGCCGGTGACCTTGCCGTCTTTGACCTCGCGGTACGGGCTCTCGATGAAGCCGAACTCGTTGACGCGCGCATAGGTGGAGAGGCCACCGATCAGACCGATGTTCGGGCCTTCCGGAGTCTCGATCGGGCACATGCGGCCGTAGTGGCTGAAGTGGACGTCGCGGACCTCGAAGCCCGCACGCTCGCGCGACAGGCCGCCCGGGCCGAGCGCCGACAGGCGGCGTCGGTGGGTCAGGCCCGAGAGCGGGTTGACCTGGTCCATGAACTGCGACAGCTGTGAGGTTCCGAAGAACTCCTTGATCGCTGCCACGACGGGACGGATGTTGATCAGCGTCTGCGGCGTGATCGCCTCGACGTCCTGCGTGGTCATGCGCTCACGGACGACGCGCTCCATGCGCGACAGACCGATGCGCACCTGGTTCTGGATCAGTTCGCCGACCGAGCGGATACGCCGGTTGGCGAAGTGGTCCTGGTCGTCGAGGCGGTAACCCGGCTCCTGCTTGACGAGGTGGAGCATGTAGGTGATCGAGGCGAGGACCTCGCACCGGCTGAGCACGTTCTGGTTCTCGTCGGGGTAGTCGAGCAGGGGCTCGCCCTCGGAGTTGACGGCGCCCTCCAGGCCGAACAGCGCGCCGAGCTGGGACACTTCGTCGCCGAGCTTGCGGTTCAACTTGTAGCGGCCGACGCGGCTGAGGTCGTACCGGCGGCTCTCGAAGAAGGCGTTGCGGAAGTAGGCCTTGGCCGATTCGACGGTGGGGGGCTCGCCGGGACGCGCACGCTTGTAGATCTCGACGAGTGCTTCGTCCTGGGTCGGCGCGATGTCGCGCTCCTTGTCCCACTGTCCCTCGAGGAAGTCGAAGTGTGCGACGAACCGGTCGAGGAAGCCGGGAGCATTCTCCTCGTCGTAGCCGAGCGCCCGCAGCATCGTGAAGATCCCGAGGCGGCGCTTGCGAGCGACACGGGTGCCGGCGGTGACGTCCTTGCCGGGCTTGTGCTCGAC
>JBGSII010000198.1:0-2992 GCA_041742555.1 Ilumatobacteraceae bacterium | reverse complement strand
GCCGAACCACCCGGTGGAGTTCGGTGGGCTCGGATTGAGCATGGTCGATCACGGGCTCCTCAGTGAGGCGCTCGGGCGTAGTCCGCTCGGCCATGTGGTCTTCGGCACGCAGGCGCCCGATGCCGGCAACATCGAGATCCTCCACATGCATGCCACCGACGAGCAGCGCGAGCGATACCTGCGTCCGCTGGTCGCGGGTGAGATCCGCAGCTGCTTCTCGATGACCGAGCCCGAGACCGCCGGGTCGAACCCGCTGCTGCTCGAGACCACGGCGGCCGAGGATGGTGACGAGTGGGTGATCAACGGTCAGAAGTGGTTCACCAGTTCGGCCGACGGCGCCGACTTCGCGATCGTCATGGCGGTCACCGATCCCGACGCACCGCCGTACGCCCGCACGAGCATGATCATCGTGCCCACCGACACGCCGGGGTTCAACCTGGTCCGCAACGTCAGCGTGATGGGCCACGCCGGGTCGGGACACGCCAGCCACGGCGAGGTGATCTACCAATCGTGCCGGGTGCCGCAATCGAACCTGCTCGGCCCCGAGGGCGGCGGGTTCGTGATCGCCCAGGAGCGGCTCGGGCCCGGTCGCATCCACCACTGCATGCGGTGGCTGGGCATCGCCGGCCGGGCCTTCGACATGATGTGCGAACGCGCGAACACCCGGGTGATCACCTCCGACGGCGAGACGCTCGCCGACCGTCAGGTGATCCAACACTGGGCGGCCGAGCTCGACGCCGAGATCCGCGGAGCTCGCCTCCAGACGCTCCACGCGGCCTGGATGATCGATCAGCACGGCCCGAAAGCGGCTCGCGACGAGATCTCGGCGATCAAGTTCTCGGTGGCGAACACGATGCTGAGAGCGGTCGACACGGCGATCCAGGTACACGGCGCGCTCGGCGTCACCGACGACACGATCCTCGCCTACTGGTATCGCCACGAGCGGGCCGCACGCATCTACGACGGCGCCGACGAGGTCCACAAGACGACACTCGGGCGCCGCATCCTGCGGCGCTACTCGAGCTGAACGGCGAGCTGAACTGCCGGGACGCCCCAGCCGGGCTCGTAGTCGAAGATCTCGCGGGCCGACGACGCTCCGAAGCGATCGTCGAGCACCTCGACGTGGTCGAGCGAGATCAACGCAGGGTGGGTGACGCCACAGGCACGGCTGAGCGACAGCAGGTCCTTTCGCAGCGTGATGACGTAGTTGGCGAAACGCGCCGCCTTCAGCTCGGGGTCGAGGCCGTGCACCAGCCAGCGGTTCTGGGTGGCGACACCGGTCGGACACTTGCCGGTGTGGCAGCGCTGCGCCTGGATGCAACCAATCGCCATCATCGCCTCACGAGCGACGTTGACCATGTCGCAGCCCAGCCCGAACGCCAGCGTCGACTCGTGCGGGAAGCCGAGCTTGCCCGAGCCGATGAACACGACCCGATCGGCGATCCCGCGCATCGCGAACTCCCGGTAGACGCGGCTGAAGCCGACCTTGAACGGCAGCGCGACCTGGTCGGTGAACACGAGCGGGCCCGCACCGGTTCCGCCCTCGCCACCGTCGATCGTGATGAAGTCGACCCCGCGCTCACCCGACACCATCGCCTCGGCGAGATCGGACCAGATCGCCCGCTCTCCGATCGCCGACTTGATCCCGACCGGCAACCCGGTCGCCTCGGCGATGCGTTCGACGAAGTCGAGCATCGAGTCGACGTCGTGGAACTCGGGATGCCCGGCAGGGCTGATGCAGTCGCGGTCTCGCGGGACCCCGCGGATCGCACTGATCTCCGCGGTGATCTTCGACGCCGGCAGCACACCACCGAGACCCGGCTTGGCCCCCTGGCTGAGCTTGATCTCGATCGCCCGCACCGGGTTCGCTGCGACGGTCTCGACCACTCGGCCGAGGTCGAACCGGCCGGCGGCGTCACGGGCGCCGAAGTAGCCACTGCCGAGCTGCCAGATCAACTCGCCGCCGTGCTGGTGGTAGGGCGAGATCCCGCCTTCGCCGGTGTTGTGAAGACAGCCGGCGATCTTGGCGCCCTGGTTGAGCGCGGCGATCGCGTTCGACGACAGCGCGCCGAAGCTCATCGCCGAGACGTTGATCACCGACTCGGGCCGGAACGCCTTGGCCCGACCACGAGCAGCGCCCATCACCTTCGCGACGGGGATGCGGTACTGGTCGTCGTAGTCGTCGTCGCCGGGCACCGGCGAGCGCAAGGGGAACGGTGAGTGTTCGATGATGAGGTAGTTCGGCGCCGTCTCGAGGTCCTTGCTGGTGCCGAACGCGAAGTAGTTGTTCTCCTGCTTCGACGAGGCGTAGATCCAGCGGCGCTGGTCGCGGTTGAACGGCCGTTCCTCGGTGTTGCTGGTCACGATGTACTGGCGGAGCTCGGGTCCGACCTCTTCGAGGACGTACCGGGCGTGTCCGAGCACCGGGAAGTTGCGCAGGATCGAATGGCGCTTCTGGCGCAGGTCGTAGGCAGTCACCACCGCGGCGCCCGCTGCCATCAACGCCGCCAGAGTTCGCCGCCGGCCCATGGACCGAACGTACGGCCCGGTCGCATCGCGCGTCCAGGGTCTTCCGACCCGCCGCATGATCTCCCCGACGACGGCCCTGTCATGCTGGTGCGATGGCACGATCGATCGACACCGGCACCACCGACCTGCTCGCCCACATCGACGGGCACCTCGGCGTGATCACGTTCAACCGGCCGGAACGCCGCAATGCGCTCTCCGATCCGATGTACGCCGGCTTCGACCGAGCACTTCCTGCGATGGCCGACGACCCTGACCTCCGGGTGCTCGTGGTGACGGGCGCCGGTGGCGCGTTCTGCGCGGGCGGCGACGTGAAGGGCATGAACGAATCGCACCAGTCCGGCACGCCGCGCCCCGGTCGTGGTGGCCCCAGGGACGAGCAGGTGGCGAGGCTGCAGCAGCTGCAGCGACAGGTGTCGTTGGCGCTCCACGAGTTCCCGGCCCCCGTGGTCGCCGTGCTGCCGGG
>JBGSII010000197.1:0-2322 GCA_041742555.1 Ilumatobacteraceae bacterium | reverse complement strand
GGCGGCGACCGCCTGGATCACACCATCGCCGGCATCGGCGCGCTGGGCGCGCTGGCGCTCACGAGCGTGCCGATGCTCGACGGATGGTGGGATGGCCACCACATCCGAGTGGTCCACGGCCCCGGATCGGCGACCTTGCGGCTTGTGCCCGGCTCGACGCTGTCGCTGCTGGCCCTCCACGGCCCCTGTCTGCGCGTCACCCTCTCGGGCGCCCGGTGGGCGTTGGACCAGTTCGATCTCGAACCGCTGGTCGGTATGGGCGTGAGCAATCAGGTGCCCGACATCGCGACGGCGATCGACGGATCCGTCACGGTCACGGTGACCCTCTCCGGTGGCATCCTCACGATCTTCGACGACCCCGCCCCCGATCCCCCACCACCTCCAGCGATGAGCGAACCGGCCGTATCCGGCGGTTTGGCTCATCGCAACGACGATCCGACCGCCGAAACGGGCGAGCGATGAGCGAACCGGCCGTCTCCGAGCGCTTCGCTCATCGCTGGAAGTGGTGGGGAGCGGTGACGGTGACAGTCGCGGTCGGAGTGGCGGCATGCGGGAGCGACGACGCGGCCACATCGACATCGGTCACTGCTGACACCACGCCGGGTTCCGGAACCGTCACGCTCGTCACCTACGACTCGTTCCCGGAGGCCGACACGTCGTTGAACGAGGCACTCGATGCGTTCAGCGCCGACACCGGCATCGACGTCGAGATCCTCGTCGCCGGCGACACGGGCACGATGCTGTCGAAAGCATCGCTGACCGCAGGAAACCCCGAGGGCGATGTGATGTGGGGCATCGACAACACGTTGCTGTCGCGGGCGATCGCCGACGAGGTGTTCGAGCCGTATGTCGCCACGGGCATCGCCGACGGGTCGATCGACATCGCGGCCGAGCTCCTCGAACTCGTGCCGAACGGTGAGGCGACGCCCGTCGACTACGGCGACGTCTGCGTCAACTACGACATCGGCTGGTACGCCGAGCGCGGCCTCGACCCTCCCGCATCGCTCGCCGATCTGGCGGACCCGGCCTACGCCGGCCAGCTCGTGGTGCAGAACCCAGCGACGTCGTCACCAGGATTGGCGTTCCTGCTCGCCACGATCCACGAGTACGGCGAGGAAGGGTGGCAGGACTACTGGAGCCGGCTCGGCGACAACGGGGTCGAGGTCGTCGACAGTTGGACCCAGGCGTACTACGAACGCTTCACGTGGGCCGGCGGCGGGCCGACGCCGATGGTGGTCAGCTACGGATCGAGCCCGCCCGCCGAGGTGATCTTCGCCGAGCCGGCCCGCGACGACGCACCGACCGGCGTGATCGAGGACACGTGCTTCCGCCAGGTCGAGTTCGCCGGCGTCCTCCGCGGCACCGATGCTCCCGACGAGGCCCAGCGCCTCGTCGACTTCCTGGTGTCCGAGCGCTTCCAGAGTGAGCTGGCGCTCAACCTGTTCGTGTATCCGGTCAACGAGGCTGTCGCGTTGCCCCAGGAATTCGTCGAGTTCACCGTCGTGCCCGACAACTCCAGAACGCTCGATCCGGAGCTGATCGACGCCGAACGGTCGACGTGGATCGACGAGTGGACGGAGTTGGTGCTCGGGTGAACCGACTCCCGCGCTGGCTGCTCATCGCGCTGGCGTTCGGCCCGGTCGTCGGGATCGTCGTGTTCTATGCGTGGCCGCTGGTCACACTCATCGTCGAAGCGGTGAGCGCAGCGTCGATCAGCGACACCGTGGGGCGAGCCACGACGTGGGAGGTGCTCTGGTTCACCACGTGGCAGGCCGTGGTCTCGACAGTGGCGACGATCGTGATCGGCCTGGCTCCCGCCTACGTCCTCGCCCGGTTCGAGTTCCGAGGTCGCACCGTGCTCGTCGGCATGCTCACGGCGATGTTCGTGCTCCCGACGGTGGTGATGGGCGCGGCGTTCCTCGCGCTGCTTCCGTCCGCGCTCGACCGCACGATCTGGGCGGTGCTCGCAGCGCACGTCGTGTTCAATCTGGCTGTCGTCGTGCGGATCGTCGGGTCGCTCTGGGAGCACCTGCCGACCGACATGGAGGCGGCCGCCGCAACGCTCGGAGCGTCGCGTTGGCAGGTCGCGACCCGGATCTCGCTCCCGCTCGTGCGGCCCGCTGTGACCGCCGCGGCCACGATCGTGTTCCTCTTCACGTTCACGTCGTACGGCGTCATCCGGATCCTCGCGGCTCCGGGCACGCGCACGATCGAGGTGGAGGTGTGGCGGCGCGCCACACAACTCGGTGACGTCGGCGGCGCGGCCGTGCTGGCGCTGATCCAGCTCGCAGCGCACGTCGTGTTCAATCTGGCTGTCGTCGT
>JBGSII010000196.1:0-4588 GCA_041742555.1 Ilumatobacteraceae bacterium | reverse complement strand
GGCGGCGTCGGCGGGCGGGGCCGATGTGGTGGAGTCAGCGTCGCTGGTGCATCCGAGCGTCGCGACGACGACCATCCCGACGACGATCGCGCCGGTCGCAACCCTCACCGCTCGACGCTGCTCCGGGCCGAGTCGTAGTCCGCGCGTGCGGCGCGCAGACGAAGGTCCTCCAACACCCTGCGGTTCGCCGCCTGCAGATCAGCCATGAACGCCAGTGCCCAGAGCTGCACGGCGAGCAGGATCAGCCCGATGCCGCCGAGCAGGCTCGGCACTCGGCTCGTGTACTCGTCTTCGAGCAGGTACAGCCCCAACCAACGCAGCAGCAGGACGACGCCGAGCACGAACGGCACGAGGCCGGTCAGGAAGAAGAACCGAAAGGGCTTGTACAGCGCGAAACTGCGAATGATCGCCTGCGCGGAACGCCAGACGTACCGAGCGCTGCTCTTGACGAGGCGAGACTCCCGGGTCTTCGGATTGACGCGGATCGGCACGGACTCGATCGCGATGCCGTTCCAGCCGGCTTGCACGATCGTCTCCATCGTGTAGGTGTACTTGCCGAACACCTGGATCTGCATCGCAGCGTCGCGCGTGTACGCGCGGAACCCGCTGGCGGCGTCTCGGACCCCGGTTCCGGAGAAGCGCCGGACGACGGAGCTCCCCAGCCGTTGCAGCGCCTTCTTCATGGGTGAGAAGTCGTCGATGCTCTCGATCGGGCGCTCGCCGACGACCATCTCGGCGCTTCCGGAGAGCACTGGCTCGATGAGGTCGGGAATCGACGAGCCCTGGTACTGATTGTCGGCATCGGTGTTGACGATCAGGTCGGCGCCGGCGCGCAGGCAGGCATCGATACCGGTCATGAAGGCGGTGGCGAGTCCCCGGTTGCGGCCGTGTGACACCACGTGGTCCACGCCGAGCTCGCGTGCGACCTCGACCGTACGATCGCTGCTTCCATCGTCGATCACCAGCCATTCGACGACATCGACTCCCGGCACCACGCGGGGAAGGTCCGCGAGCGTCATCGGCAGCGTCGCTTCCTCGTTGAAGCACGGGATCTGGATGATCAGCTTCACCTGGCGTGCCTCCGCATCGGCGCCGGTGGATTTGTCGCGGTCGACATCACGGCGCAGCGTAACGGTCGAGGGTCACCTGATCGGATCCGTCGTCGATCGACGTCGCGGCGGGTGCCGTTCGCGCGGCTGCCGTCGAGCTGGCGGCTCCGAACAGATCGACAGCGATCGACACGACTCGGCTCAGGACGGCGGCCGAGACGGCGATGTCGGTCCCGAGCGACGCGGTGGTCATCGAGATGAAGACCGTCTCGCGGACCCCGATCCCTCCGGGCACGCCGATGACCACGAAGCCGGCCATCCACGACACACAGGTCACGAAGATCAGCTCGATCGTGAGCGAGCTGTCGAGGTCCACGCCGAGGGCGACGACGGCGAAGATGTTCATCCCGGCGAATGCCAGCCAGACAGGGAGATGGCGTGCGACGACGAGGGCGAACCAGCGGGGCTCGGCGAGGCGGAGTTCTCGGTTGGTCACCCGCAGGATCAGTCGTTCGACGGTCGTGCGGGCTGCGGGTGACGCGAACGCGGCGCCGAACAGGGCCAGCAGCGCGGCGAGTGCGGCGACCCACAGTCGGGAGTCCGTCGGCGCGATCAGTCCGGTGACCACGGCCACGGTCGCTGCTCCGAGGAAGGTCGTCACCATCGACATCGCCGTCGAGGAGTACGCGGCGCCGCGGGCGGTGGCCCCGCGGCTGGCGAGTTCGGCCTGGCCGACGATCGGCCAGATCCCGCCCGGCACGTACTTGCCGAGTTGGCCGACGAAGAACCAGGCCATTCCGCGGCGCCACGGGGCGGCGGCGCCGTTGTGGCGCAGGATCAGGAGCCAGTTCGCGCCGATCATGGCCATGGCGACGAGGCCGAACAACCCGCCGACCGCCAGCCAGCCGAGGTCGGCAGATGACAACGCGTCCCCGATCGCCTCACGATCTCGCACGATCCGGCTCACGACGAACGCCACGCCGGCAGCGCCGATGGCGATCCCGATCAGATTGACGAGTCGTGATCGGCTCATCGCTCAGACCGAGCGGGTGTCGTCGCGCGAGGTGGCCAGCACCATCGTCCACGGCAGCGGCGTGGCGCGATCGACGACATCGAAGTGGTCGTTCACGAGCGTCGCGAACCCGCGGTTCGTCCAGTGGTTGATGTGCCCGGGAGTGTTGCCGAGATCTCGGAGGTACCGGCCGCGGACCATGTTGCCGGCGCGCCAGATCGGTTCGAACGGGACGGATGCGATCAGCGATCCCGAGCACACCCGGGCGAGCTCGGCCATCGCCGCCCGGGGGTCGGGGAGATGCTCGAACACCTCGATCGCGAGCACCAGGTCGAACGCGTCGTCGGGGAAGGGGAGTGAGCCCGCATCGCCGAATGCGCACGACAGGTCACGCGACTGCCACTGTGCCGCCAGCTCGTCGTCGGGAAGATCGAGGCCGATGACGGGCACACCGGCGAAGCGGTCGATCACCCGGCTGGTCACGATCCCTTCGCCGACGCCGATCTCGAAGATGCGCGTCGGGGCGGTCTGGTCGAGGAACCTGTCGAGCGCTGCGAAGAACCCGCGCATCATGCGCTGCTCGATCGCGTTGGTCGATGCGTACTTGTCGTAGGTGTTGCCCGTCGGCACGGGTGCGGCGTCAGCGGTGGTCATGGAGATCGGTCGTCCAGAGGTGTCGGCGCGGAGCGTATCGACTGTCGGCGTGAAGCAAGCGTCACCGAAGCCCGGACGTCGGTGCGAACGCAGGGTCAACGGTCAGCGGTCGGGGAGGCGCCAGAGGATCCAACGGCTGTCCGACCAGACCTCCTCGAAACCGGCCAGTTGGGCCTCGGCAGCGCTGAGCTCGGGTTGCCAATACGTGGAGTCGCGCTTCTCCGCGTAGTAGTCCGCCCGTCCGATGATCTGGTCGAGGTGCCTGGTCTGGAACGATCGCCGGTCGGTCATCAAGGTCATCGTGCGTGCCCGGTAGTAGACGACGATCGCATCGGGCCGGGTGAACTCCGCGACGGCCTCGAAGACGGGGGCGACCGCCGGATTGGACGGTCCGGACTGCACGCGACCCGCGTCGTTGAATTCCTGAGCGTCGGAGATGTCGCCCTGCAACACGACGCAATGTGCCGCCACGAGCACGGCGAGGGGGACCAGCGCAGCCGCGGTTGCGACACGCGCCGATCGCCCCCAGCGGGCGAACAGCCATCCGACCGTGGCCACGAGCGCGACCGTGGCGAAGTAGACGACCCAGGGAGTGATCTGGAACCAGTAGCGCTCGACACGCCGGAGGTGCGTGCTCACGGTGATGGCGCTCATCAACGCGAGGACCAGCAGTGGCGTATCGAGCGTCGGGCGGCGTCGGACTCCGATTCCCGCCCCGACCACAGCGAGGAGCAGGATCGCCACGCCGATCGGCGTCCGGTCGCCGAGGCCCAGCTGGTCGCTGAGGATGCCCGGGTACTCCGCCAGACGGTCGTCGAGGAACGCCGAGCTGTTGCCGTTGTCGGGGAAGAGCTGAGTGGGCAGCAGGAGCTGGGCCAACACCGCGCTGACGCCGAACGCGGCGAACGGCGTGACGATCGCCCGCCAGCGGTCGTGCACCACCCGGCGGGCGTCGTCGACCATGGAGCCAGTACCGGTCTGGACGTCGGTGATCACGTCGTAGGCCACCATCGTGGCGATGACACCGAGCAGCACGATCGACTCGCGGCGCACGTTGAACGCGAGGGTGACCAGCGTCCCCAGGGCGATGAGTTGACCCGCCGTGGCCGTGAGCAGCGTGGCGTTGCGGCGAATCCGGTCGTACCACCAGATCACGAGTGCAACGGCAGCCAGGTGGGGGAATTCGGTCAGGAGTTGATCGGTGTGAGCGAGGTAGATCGGCGACGTGGCGAAGACGGCGACGATCGCAGTGGCCGGCCACCGACCGATGCGGCGCCGCACGATGCCGTGCAACAGCACCAGCCACAAGCAGAACGTCGCGACCTCGACGAGTTTGAGTCGGTCGTAGTCGAGGCCCCACGCGTGCACGAACGGCGACAGGAGCAGCGGCCACACCCACGGGTACGCGATCGGACTGAAGGGACCATCGGAGTTGAGCACCGAGAAACGGTTGTCGGACACGACCTGGCCGATGTCGCCGTCGAAGATGCTGCGGGCCTGACGCAGATAGAGGGCGAAGTCGTCGCCCTGTGTGTGCCCTGTGCGGTGCAACGACACGGCCAGCACGGCGCCGATGGCGACGACGACGGGGAGCCCGAGCCGGTGTGACACACGGGTCACAGTGGCAGTCGGCCGGCGCATCGGCGCCACGTTAGAGCGTGCGCGTGTCCGACGAACACCGCCACGAGCGGTTCAGGTCCACGATGTGCCTTGCACATCGTGGACCTGGTCAGGCCGAGGCGGCGTCGAGTGCTCGCCGGGTGAGCACCCGAGCGAGGTGTTGGCGGTACTCGATGCTGGCATTCAGGTCGGCCTGCGGGTCGGCCTCGGCGGCCGCCTGCTCTGCTGCGTCGGCCACGCTCGCCCCGCTGGC
>JBGSII010000195.1:0-13409 GCA_041742555.1 Ilumatobacteraceae bacterium | reverse complement strand
TCGAGGAAGCGGTTGTCCCCGGCGCGACTCACCTGCCCGACCCGCTCGGCCAGCGTGTGGCCGTCGGGCAGCGAGATGTCCGGGTGGGTCACCATCTGCCCGGTCGGCACCGCCTCCGTCGACGCGACCACCACCGTGCGATCGGGGCGGACACCCGCGAGATTGGAATCGCTCGCTCCGACCAGCAGGTCGAATGCGAGCAGACAGTCGACGCCCGACGCGTTCGCGTGGTTCGACACAGCGGGCCCGTGGCGGGTGATGCGAAGGTCGCTGACGACCGGCCCAGCCTTTTGTGACAGCCCGGTCTGGTCGAGGCCCCGAACACCGAACCCTGCCAGCATCGCCGCCGTTCCCAGTACTTGGCTCACAGTGACGACCCCCGTCCCGCCGATGCCGGTGAGTCGCACCGTCATGTCGCCGTCGTCGACGAGCGGCGCGGCAGGCTCCGCAAGACCGGTGGGCGGGTCCGGATGGGCGGCCCGGGACCGACGTTCCGCGTCGACGGTGACGGTCGCGAACGACGGGCAGTCCCCCTGAAGGCAGGAGAAGTCGAAGTTGCAGCTGGTCTGATGGATGCGGGTCTTGCGACCGAACGGGGTATCGACCGGTTGCACCGACAGGCAGTTGCTCTTGTCGCCGCAGTCGCCACAGCCCTCACAGACCCGCTCGTTGATCACGACCCGGAACGCCGGCGTCGCGACCGTCCCGCGCGCCCGGCCGCGGCGGTTCTCCGCTGCACAGGCTTGATCGTGGATGTGGACCGTGACCCCGGCGATCTCGGAGAGTTCGCGCTGAGCTTCGTCGAAGCGGCCACGGTCCCACACCTCGACCTCGGCCGGGAACGATCCAGCCGGGTGGCGGTGCGGGTCGTCACTCGTGACGATGACTCGCTTCACGCCTTCGAGCAGCAACAACGCGGCGACGTCGGGGACCGACATCTGACCGACGGGATCTTGTCCGCCGGTCATCGCGACGGTGCCGTTGTAGAGCAGTTTGTACGTGATGTCGACGCCCGAGGCGACCGCAGCACGGATCGCGAGCGAGCCGGAGTGGAAGAACGTGCCATCGCCCAGGTTCTGCACCAGATGATCTCGACCGACGAAGGGGGCCATTCCGATCCACTGAGCGCCCTCGGTGCCCATACAGGTGAGCCCGACGATGTCGCCCACTCGTTCGGGGTCCATCATCGCGACCATCGCGTGGCAGCCGATACCGCCCCCGACGAGCGTGCCCGGTTCGGCCCGCGTACTGCGGTTGTGCGGACAGCCGGAGCAGTAGAACGGGGCCCGATTCAGCGTCAAGGGAATGCGGGTCCGCCGTGGGGCGAGCAGATCATCGATGGGGCGGAGACGATCGGCGAGCCGGCTCGACAGCCGGGCGTGCAGTGGGCCGAGCAGGGTGTCGACGTCCAGGGTTCCATGGCCCGGGATGAGGAGGTTGTCCTGTTCGTCGCGCCGACCCACCACTCGCGGGTGGTGGCTGCCGTCGTAGAGGGAACTCTTCAACACGCCTTCGAGCGTGGGGTTCTTCTCCTCGACGACCACGACCTCGACAAGTCCATCGGCGAACTCGCGAGCCTGCGTCGGGTCGAGCGGAACGGGCATCAGCAGCTGGAAGAGGCGAACCCCGGCCGCTCGCAAGTCGTCATCCGAGGCGAACCCCAGCACCCGCAGGGCCTCGCGTACCTCGTGGAAGGTCTGCCCGCACGCCGCAATCCCGATCCAGTCGTCGACCGTCCTCGTCACGACCCGGTTCAGCCCGTTGTCGACTCCGTAACGACGCGCCAGCGGCCACCGGATCTCCTGGAACTCCCGTTCCATCTCGATCGTGTACGGGGTGAGCAACCGTCCGTTCGGACGCGGGTGGAACGGATGGCCGTCGACGTCGATCACCGGTGACGATGCGCGGACGCGGTCGGGATGCACGTCGACCGTGCCGGTGCCGTCGGCGACTGCGGTGACCAGCTTGAGCCCGGCCCACAGACCGCATGAACGCGACAACGCGACGGCATGGCGGCTCAGATCGAGCGCTTCTTGGACGTCGCCGGGGAACAGGATCGGCATGTGGAGGTCGACCATCGTGGCGTCGCTCGACGACGGCAGGGTCGACGATTTTGCGGCCGGGTCGTCGCCGACCACGGCGACGACGCCACCGTGCATCGACGTGCCGCAGAACACCGCGTGGCGGATCGCATCGCTGCTGCGGTCGAAGCCGGGGCCTTTGCCGTACCAGATGCCGACGACGCCGTCGTAGCGCGCGTCGTCGAGCGTCATCGCCAACTGACTGCCCATCACGGCGGTCGCTGCGAGTTCCTCGTTGACCGCTGGCTGCACCACGATCGGCAGATCGGCAACCGTGGACGACGCCCGCCGCAGTTCCTCCGTGAACGTACCGACGGGCGATCCCTGGTATCCGGAGGCGAACGCCGCTGTGGTGAGGCCGAGTCGGCGGTCGAGGCGCAACTGGTCGACCGCGAGGCGGGCGACGGCTTGGAGCCCGGACAGGAACACGGTGCCGTCCTCGAGGCGGAACCGATCGGCGAGTTGGTACGAGCGATGTTCGTGGGTCGACTCGGCCTGGCTGCTGTCGATGGTCACGATTCCTCCCTCCGTCGGGCGCCCCGTGACCACTGTTGTACTCCAATCCGCGGGCCGGGTCGAACGACGCGCGAGAACGGATCGGCAACGGTCGCATCAGGCGCCTGTCGTCTCGGACCCGACCCCGAATGACGAGGTTGTGATCAGACCAGGTGGTGGCGCACCCCGAGGCGCTCGGCCGAATCGTCGCCGGGCACCGGGAGTTGGGCGACGACGCGCAGCGACGGCCACTCGGCGGGAGTCAGCTGTTGGTACTCGAATGTCAACTCACCGGCTGTCGGATGCCGAAAACGGCGCAGTCGGGTCTCGAATCCCGACACGTCGTGCTCGGCCCACCACCGGGCGAACTCCTCCGACTCGTCGCGAAGCACGGCGATCAGCTCGGTCATCGCCGGGTCGTGGCGTACGGCCGAGGTCGCCGAGCGGAATTCGGCAAGCGCCTGGCGAGCGTGGATGTCCCAGTCGACGATCAGCTCACGCGTGTGAGGGTCGGCGAACAGCACCCACAGCAGATTGCGACGCGGCGCCACGAGCTCGCTGATGCGGGGATAGAGCCGAGCCTGGGCCGCGTTCCAGCCGACGAACTCCCAGTGCGGGCCGAGCACGTAGGCCGGCGCCGGCATCAGCGAGTCGAGCAGGCGGACCAGTGCGCTCGGCGGTTCCGTCGGTGCCTCCACGTTGGTCGTGCCGGGCTCGGTCAGCGAGAGGAGATGGTCGAGACCCGCCTCGTCGAGTCGTAGCGCTCGACCGATCGCGAGCAGCACATCGGTGGAGGCGTTGATCCGACGACCCTGCTCGAGCCACGTGTACCAGGTGAGCGAAACCCCGGCGAGCATCGCCACCTCTTCACGGCGAAGTCCGGGCGTGCGCCGACCGCGCGCGGAGGGCAGACCGACCTGCTCGGGACGGATCGCCTCTCGCCGGGCGCGCAGGAACTCCGCAAGTTCCTGTCGGTGATCGGCGGCGGACGGCATCGGCGCACAGTCAAGCAAGATCCGGCGTGTTGCGGGGACATCGGAGCCAATACGGTGGGTGCCGTGACCACCCCCCTCGACTCGATCTCACTCGATTCGATGCTCGACGACCTGCGTACGCTGGTCGAGATCGAGTCGCCGTCGCTCGACCTCGACGCGCTCCGGCAGTCGGCCGAGGCACTGGCGGCGATGATCGAGCGACTGCTCGGCCGGCCCGCGACCTTGATCGCCAGCTCGTCAGGCGCCCACGTGCACTGGTCGGGAGGTGGCGAGCCGAAGGTCCTGCTACTCGGTCACCACGACACCGTGTTCCCGATCGGAACGCTTGCCTCGCGACCGTTCATCGTTGCCGACGGTCGGGTCACCGGCCCTGGCGTGTTCGACATGCTCGCGGGAATCGTCCAGGCACTCCACGGCCTGGCGACGCTGCACGACGTGTCCGGTGTGGAGCTGCTGTTCAGCGCGGACGAGGAGGTCGGTTCGGCGTCGTCGCGTGCGCTGATCGAAGAGCGGGCGGCCGCCTGTGGGGCGGTGCTCGTGCTCGAGCCGTCGGCCGATGGTGGTGCGCTGAAGACCGGGCGCAAGGGGTGTGGCACCTTCGACGTCGTCGTCCATGGACGCGCGTCGCACGCCGGGCTCGAACCCGAGAAGGGCGTCAACGCCCTCGTCGAGGTCGCTCACCAGGTGCTGGCGATCGCTCAGCTCGGTCGTGCTGACGTTGGCACGACGGTCACGCCCACGGTCGCGAGCGTCGGAACGGCGGACAACGTCGTGCCGGCGCAGGGTGTGATCAAGGTCGACGTGCGTGTCGAGTCAGCGGGGGAGAAGGATCGAGTCGAAGCCGCGATGGCGGCGCTGCGACCGGTCGACCCAGCGGCGACACTGAGCGTGTCCGGGTCGATCAACCGCCCGCCGATGCCCGAGTCGGCGTCGTCCTCGCTGTGGCCGCTGGCGCAGGCGGTGTCGCCCGGGATCGAGGGATTCGCCGTCGGTGGCGGCAGCGACGGGAACTTCACCGCGGCCATTGGCGTGCCGACGCTCGACGGTCTCGGGGCAGTCGGCGGTGGGGCCCACGCCGACCACGAGTACGTCGTCGTCGAGACGATGCCCGCCCGCGCCCGGCTCATCGCTGGCCTCGTCCAGCGCATCTGTTCTCGTGAACTCGTGCGCGAATAGTTCCGCAACGAGTTCACGAGAAGCGGTCAAGGCCGGGTCTCAGGCGGTCGAGGCCGGGTCTCAACGGTCGAGGGCGGGGGTGACGTCGCCGGCGCCGAGCGAACCGACCCGCCGGTAGACGTCGAGTTTGTTGCGGGTGTCGACGATGTCGAGGTTGCGCATGGTCAACTGTCCGATCCGGTCGAGCGGGCCGAATGCGGCATCCTCCACGCGCTCCATCGAGAGGCGGTCCGGCTCGTAGGTGAGGTTCTCGCTGACGGTGTCGAGGATCGAATAGTCGTCGCCGCGGCGCAGTCGCAACGTCACCTCGCCCGTCACGGCCGAGCCGACCCAGCGCATGAGCGGCTCGCGCAGCATCAGGCTCTGCGGATCGAACCAACGACCCTCGTAGAGCAACCTGCCGAGGCGCCGCCCCATCGAGCGGTAGTTCTCGATGGTGTTCTCGTTGTGGATCCCGGTGACCAGGCGCTCGTAGCAGATGTGCAGGAGCGCCAACGCCGGCCCCTCGTAGATGCCGCGGCTCTTGGCCTCGATGATGCGGTTCTCGATCTGGTCGCTCATCCCGAGCCCGTGGCGTCCCCCGATGGCGTTCGCTTCGATCACCAGATCGACCGGCGAGTCGAAGGTCCGTCCGTTGATGGCGACCGGCCACCCCTCCTCGAATCGCACGGCCACGTCCTCGGTCGCAATCTCGACCTCGGGATCCCAGTGAGCGACCCCCATGATCGGTTTCACGATCTCCATGCTCGTGCCCAGCTCCTCGAGCGACTTCGCTTCGTGGGTGGCACCCCAGATGTTGGCGTCGGTCGAGTAGGCCTTCTCGACCGGGTCGCGGTACGGCAGGTCGCGGGCGGTGAGGAATTCGCTCATGCCCTGGCGGCCGCCGAGCTCGTCGACGAAGGTCGGGTCGAGCCACGGCTTGTAGATCCGCAGGTTCGGGTTGACCAGCAGCCCGTAGCGGTAGAACCGCTCGATGTCGTTGCCCTTGTAGGTCGAGCCGTCGCCCCAGACGTCGACGCCGTCGTCGGCCATGGCGCGCACGAGCAAGGTGCCGGTGACCGCACGACCGAGCGGGGTGGTGTTGAAGTACGTCTTGCCGGCGGTGGTGATGTGGAAGGCGCCGCACTGCAGGGCGATCAAGCCCTCGCGGACCAGCTCGTCACGACAGTCGACGAGGCGTGCCTCCTCGGCGCCGTAGAGCTTGGCGCGCTCGGGCACGGTGTCGAGCTCGGGCTCGTCGTACTGGCCGAGGTCAGCGGTGTACGCGTACGGGACCGCTCCGCGATCGCGCATCCACGCCACCGCGGCCGATGTGTCGAGACCCCCGGAGAAGGCGATCCCGACACGTTCCCCGACGGGCAACGACATCAGGACCTTGGCGTTCGAAGCGGTGGAGGACGCAGCGTCGGACATGGCCGACGACGCTACCCCGCGTCGTCTGATCGCGCTTGGCGATACGTGCCGGTGAACGACGCCGTCGACACCAGCACCACGGCACCGGCGATCGCGAACTCGACCGTGGCGAGACCGGTGGATCGCGACAGGTCCGGGACAGCGATCGCCCCCAGCAGCGCCGCACCGACGAGCCCGAGGATCGGCAGCCGCCGCACGTTGTAGATCGCCATGATGCCGACGGCCACTGCGACGATGAACGGCACGAGCCGAACGATCATGGGCTGTGGGTTGGCCCGCGGCCCCAACCACCACGTCGCCAGCCCCAGCTCCTCGCTGGCCTTCCACACCGCCGCATAGGCGACGAACACGCCGACCCAGGTGGCCACGACCATCACGTGCCACGAGGTGATCAACTGCCCGGCACGCGAACGTGGGTGCGAGGACGCCGGTCCCTGGCCGGACGTGGCCGAGCCGATCACCGGTGCGACGGGCAGCCGCGGGGGAGGCAGCGTGCCACCGGGAGGGATCGTCGTATCGGGCACCGGTCGAACACTACGGCCGGCCGCCCGGCGATGCGACGCAGACGTTCGCCCAACTGCGACTCCGCGGGGTCGGGCGCCCCCGTGCCAGCTACCCTCGCTGCGATGTCCTTCGTCGACACCACGCTCGGTGAGCCCTTCGAGAAGCTGTCGATCTTCTACCCGATGTGGAACGAGGAGGAGTACGTCGAACGAGCGCTCACCGCTGGGCGTCGGGCCTGTGAGCAGCTGATCCGCGCCGGCGACATCGGCGACTACGAGCTGATCGTCGTCGACGACGCCTCGACCGACAGGACGCCGCAGATCGCCGATCGTCTGGCCGCCGAGGATACGCGGGTCGTCGTGGTCCATCACCCCCACAATCGCAAGCTCGGTGGGGCGATCAAGACCGGCTTCGGGACGGCGACCGGTGACGTCATCTTGTACACCGACGCCGATCTGCCCTTCGACATGGCCGAGTTGCCGAGAGCGGTACGACTCCTTCGCGAGTACGACGCCGACATCGTCAGCGCCTATCGCTTCGACCGAACCGGCGAGGGCTACCTGCGCTCGATCTACACCTTCGTGTACAACCTGCTCATCAGGACGCTGTTCGACGTGAAAGCGCGCGACATCAACTTCGCCTTCAAGCTCTGTCGCGCACGGGTGTTCGATCACGTCGAGCTGCGCAGCGAGGGCTCGTTCATCGACGCAGAACTCGTCATCCGAGCGACACGGCTCGGTTACGAGATGCTGCAGTTCGGCGTCGACTACTTCCCGCGCACCCGCGGGGTGTCGACGCTGAGTTCGCCGTCGGTGATCACGACGATCCTGCGCGAGATGTGGCAGTTGCGCGGCGATCTCGAGGAGATTCGTCCGGTGATCGACCGATCCTGAGGCCGGCGCGAGGCCGCGAACACCCACCCGATCGCCGTTGGTAGCGTGACGGCCGAACCAGTCGGACGGGTCGACCCGCCGCGCAGAGACCCCCGTGAACGATCGCCCCCACCTTTCCCCCGAAGCTCGCAAGTGGATGCCCGCCGCCGCTGCGGCCGGCGTCCTCGCGATCGTGGTCATCGCCGGGGTCGCACTCGGCGGCGGTGGCGGCGGGTCCTCGGATGCGTCGCCGGGAACGATCGATCCGGCGGCATCGGCGCCGCCCTCGGTCGCGGTGATCGAGACGATCGAGACGTCGATCCCTGTCGAGAAGACCCAGTTGACCCGCACCCTGGCCAAGGGCATGGCGGGCGACGACGTCGCCGGACTCCAGCAGCGACTCAGCGACCTCGGCTTCTGGCCCGGGCCGGTCGACGGATACTTCGGCGACGAGACTCGTCGATCGGTCTGGGCCTACGAGAAGCTCGTACTCGGCGTCGAGTACGACCAGCCAACCGGGCAGGTCACGGCCGCGATGTGGGATGACATGCAGGATCCGTTCACGATCCTGCCCCGCCGTCCGAACTCGACGCCCAACCACACCGAGATCTACCTCCCCGAGCAGGTGATCGCCGTCTTCCACGACGACGAGCCGGTGTTCATCAGCCACATGTCGAGCGGTGACAACGAGGAATGGTGCGAAGAGGTCACCATCAGCCCTGGCGAATGGAACAACCCCGGCGAGGAACCGTTGGTGCGAGGCGAGTGCGGCAAGTCGATCACCCCGGGTGGCGTCTACAACTTCACCCGCCGGGTCGAAGGTGTCCGCCAGAGTTCACTCGGCGGGATGTGGGATCCGGTCTACTTCAACTACGGCATCGCGGTGCACGGCGCCCTGAACGTGCCGCTGCAGCCGGCCTCACACGGCTGCATTCGCATCCCGTTGTCCCTGTCTCCGGTCTTCCAGGATGTGACCGCGACCGGCGACCAGGTGTTCGTGTTCGACGGTGTCCAGGAGCCCGAGTACTACGGGCCTCAGAAGCCGTACTTCAACCGGATCGATCCCGACTACTCGACCACCACGTCGAGTACCACGACCACCACGACGGTGCCGCCGTCGACGACGACGACGCCGCCGACCACTGCTGCGCCGACCACCGTTGCGTCGTTGCCGACGACGACCGCGGCTCCCGCGACGCCCTGAGCGCTCTGTTGCGTTCGTCGCTGTCCGAGTGTTCGTGACAACGTGCTCGGCGTGACTGACTACGACGAGTTCGGGCTCTTCCACGAGAACATCGCGGAATTCGATCTCGACGTCGACGTGATGCCTGCCGTCGAGCGCCTCGAGGTGACGATCGACGACGATGGATCGACGCGCGTCGTGAGCGCGCTGCGCTGGGGGAGCGGCGAGGTCGAGATCGTGTTCCTGCACGGCGGTGCCCAGAACGCCCACACCTGGGACACGGTGGCGTTGGCGTTGGGTCGACCGGCCTTGGCGGTCGACCTTCCGGGCCACGGGCACTCCGGGTGGCGTCAGGACGGCGGCTACAGCCCTATGAATCTCGCCGACGATGTCGCCGCCATCGTTGCCGTCCACGCCCCATCGGCGCACGTCGTGGTCGGCATGTCGCTGGGAGGTCTCACGGCGATGGAACTCGCTGTCCGACACCCGGAGCTCGTGAGGGCGCTCGTGATGGTCGACATCACGCCGGGGGTCAATGCGGCCAAGACCAAGGCGATCACCGACTTCGTCGACGGTCCCCAGGAATTCGCCAGCTTCGACGACCTCCTCGCGCGCACGAAGGAGCACAACCCCACGCGGTCAGAGTCGTCGCTCCGTCGCGGAATCCTGCACAACGCGCACCAGATGGCCGACGGATCATGGCAGTGGAGATACGACCGTGGAAGCCACGCGCGGCTTCGCCAGTCCGCTGCGACGAACCATGCGGCTCCCGAAACGACCCCACCCGACGAGACCGTGGCGTCGATCTCGCCGCTGTGGGACGACTTCGGCTCGATCCGCTGCTCGGTCGCACTCGTGCGTGGATCGTTGTCGCCGGTGGTCGACGACGACGACGTCGCCGAGGCGCGCCGCCGTCAGCCCGATCTGGTCGTGCACGTCGTCGACGGAGCCGGCCACAGCGTGCAAGGCGACCGTCCGGTGGAACTCGCCGCCATCATCGCTCCGCTCGCCTGACGCGCGATCGTTGTCGTCGGTGCTGCAGTTCGAGTGACGCACCCACCGGAGATCCTCACGCGGAACGGCGCGAAGTGACGCTCAGAGTTGGTCGAGGCAGGCGTCGGTGCCGTCGATCACGCCGCTGCGGAACGAGTCGATCTTCTCGAACGCATTGCCGATCACGTCGTCGTCCGCACTCGTGTCGCCGAGGCGCAACACGGTCTGGATCGCCTCGTCGAGGTCGCCGGCGGAGATGCGCACCGTGTCGCGAGTCGCGAGTCGTGGCTGCGGGAGCGCGAAGTTCACCGGTGTGATCGTCTTCACCCAGCCGCCGGTGAGGCAGTCGTTGAGCAGCGCGCGAGCTTCGCCGCCGAGGTCGGAACCGAGCGCTGTCTGAGCTGCCTCGCTCCACGCGGTGCCCAGGACGTAGCCGACGGCGAAGTCTCCGAGGGAGCCGTACATCTCGAGGGCCGCAGGTTCGTTGAGGTACACCTCGTTGGTCGACGCGCAGAGTGCCGCACCCGTCGAGAGGTCGCCACGCAGGTCCGCGCACGCCACCTCGTCCGTCGAGGTGACTGCCACGACGGACAGGCGATCGAACCCGGCGATGTCGAGTTCGTCGTGCCAATAGCGGTTGAGGTCCTCCGGGAGGAAACCGATCAGGTCGTTCGTGCCGTAGCCGAATGCGGCGTTGCCACCGGTGTCGGCGTCTCGCCCCGTGAGCTGGTTCGGCATCAACGGCAACGGATCGTCGAGGAGTTCGGAGCAGCGCTGTGGCCCGTCGTTGAAGCCGACCTGGAACGCGCCGACACGGTCGAATCCGGTCCCGTGACCGCCCTCGTCGAACTGATCGATACCGATCGGATCGCTGACCTTGGTCATCGCGATCAGACCGGCGCGGACGTCACCGTCGCTGAAGCGCACGGTGGACGCCTCGCCGCGGGCGGCGCGGCCGGTCCATGCTCCGGCCCAGCAGTCGGCCTGCTGCTCGGTGGTGATCGTCGGCAGGGCTCGATCGAGCGCGCCGATGCGGAGGTGGATCGCATGTGCGTACTCGTGGGCGAGCACGGTGCCGATCGTGGCGGCGCTGTATTCCCGAGCGAGTTCGGCGAGCAGGCCGTCCTCACCGTCGTCGTAGACGATGAAGTCGCCGACGCCGCAGTAGAACGCGACGTACTGCTGCACGTCGTCGTAGGTCGTGCTCGGAGCGCCGCAACCGGGGATGTCGTCCGGGCGTCCCGGGTAGGCCGCGTAGATGTCGCCCTCGAGCGGCGTGAACGACTCGCCGTAGATCGTCGGATAGATCTCGGTCCACCACAGTTCGAGGTCGGTCACCACCGCCAGCAGGAAGTCGTCGTACGCCCGCGCCGGCTTGTCGGGGCCGAAGTTGATCGCGGTCGGATCGATGTCACCGGTGGGCGGGGTCGGTGTCGGCGTTGTCGTCGTGCTCGGTTCCTCGAGGGGTACCGCCTCGGGATCCGGCGCGCTGACGGAGGCGTCGTCGTCGATGCTGCGAATGGGCTCGGCGCGTTCGGTGGTGACGTCGACACTGCCGGCGCACGCGCTCAGCGCGCCGGCGGTCACCAGGGCGAGCAGCAGCGAGCGTTGCATCGGGCGCGATGCTACGTGCCGGAGCATCGTCACCGGCGGCGGCACAACGGTCTTCACGGTGTTCTTACGGACGGTCGTCGACGCGTCCGACGGCGATTGGTCAGCCGCCGAGATCCATGCACTCCACGAGCGATGCGATGAGGTCGGCCGGTGGGTCGCCACCCGCGCTGGCAGCTGCGAGGGCGGCGACGTCGAGACCTTCGAGCTTCTCGCGGGCGCAGTCCTCGTCGAACGCCTCTCCGCTCTGGTTCATGCCGGCGATGAACAGCTCGATGAGCCCTTCCTCGTCGGCGCAGTTGAACAGTTCGACCCCGAGCGCCTCTCCGGCCGCGCTCAGTTCAGCCTCCTCGCCCGGCTCGGCGGCAGCTGCCTTCGCAGCGTCCTCATCGGACAGTTGTCCGGCCACCTCGTTCACGCAGTCCTCGTCGAGTTCGACGCCGCCGGCCGCGGCCTCGTCGATCGCGCTCGCAGCGGCGGCCGCCTGGTCGTTGCTCAGACCCGATCCGCCACCTCCGTCGCTGCCGCAGGCGGCAAGTCCGAGCGTGGCAACAGCCGCGATCACGATGGTTCGCTTCATGATGGTCCCCTCATGTGCTGGTGATGGCCGGGGCCGGCCACCCCGAGATCGTTGCATCTCACGACGAGTGGACCCGGGATCAACCCTCGGCGGGGGCTCGACTGAGGTTGACCTCGTACTCGCTCGACGAGGTGATCTCGATCTCGAACTCCCACGTCGCAGCCTCGCTGTCGGTCGCCGTGCACCCGAACGTCGTCCCCTGGTCCTGGTTGGGGGGCTCGGCGCAGGTCACGTCGACGAATTGGGCGTCCTCGGAGAGCAGTGCCTCGCGCAGATCGTCGTCCTCCAGAATGAACGTCTCGGCATCGGTCTTGAAGTCGGCTGCCGTGGTGAAGCACCCTGACAGTCCGATCGACAGCGCGACCGACGCGGCGGTGGCGATCAATCGGCCGCGAAGACGCATGGGGCGAAGTTGGTCATCCTTCGATCACCGCGGAGGGCGCGCCACCGCAGGGATCGGTTCGTCGGCCGCCGAGCGGTGAGTCGAGAACTGGTCCCAGAGCACGACGACCAACGCGCACCACACGAACGCGAAGCCGACCAGCCGATCGATCGGCATCGGCTCGTCGTACAGCAACCAGCCCAGTCCGAAGTTGATCACCGGCACGAGCAGATTGAGCGGTCCGAGCAGCGTGAACGGAACCGACTGCGCGGCTGCCGCAAACAGCATGAGTGGGACAGCGGTGACCACGCCCGTGCCGAGTACCAGGACCCAGTCGACCTGGTCTGCGGTCCGGGCGACGCTGTCTGCTCGCATCGAGAAGGCGTCAACCGCCAGGAGTGCCGGAACGAACAGGACGAAGGTCTCACCCGCCAAGCTGTCGACGGCACCGAGCGGCACCCGACGCTTCGCCAGGCCGTAGAGGCTCCACGTTCCGGCGAGCAGGATCGCGATCCAGGGTGGTCTGCCGTACGAGATCGTCAGGATCACCACGGCAAAGGCGGCAAGTCCGAACGCGACACGCTGGGCTCTCGTCGGCTCCTCGTGGAGCACGAACACGCCGATGGCCATCGTTGCGAGCGGAGCGACGAAGTACCCGAGCGCGGTCTCGATGACGCGGTCATTCGTCACCGCCCACACGTAGGCACCCCAGTTCAGGGTGAGCAGCACCGACGCCATCACCAATCGTCGAACCGTCGGCCCGTCGCTCAACGCGTCGAGGATGTTGGGCCAGGTCCGGCGCACGGTGACGATGACAGCCATCACGACACCGGCGCACGCCATTCGCCAAGCGATCAACTCGAACGCGTCGAACGCGTCGAGCTGCTTCCAGTAGATGGTGAGGAATCCCCAGAGCAGGTAGGCCGCCACCCCGAGTTGCACGCCGCGGCGCACGGTGCGGTCGGTGCGCTGGACGTCGGGCATCGCCTCGTATCGTACGGGCGACGGATGGGCCGCCGAGAACGTCGAGATCGACTCGCTCATGCCTATGTTTGGTCGGTGCACCTGAGCGTGACCGACGATCCGCCGGGCGCCGCCGGCCGATGGCTGGCGCGCCGCCTGCG
>JBGSII010000194.1:0-5338 GCA_041742555.1 Ilumatobacteraceae bacterium | reverse complement strand
GGCGAGCCGCGCCGCGGCGGCACCTGCCGAGGCCAATGCCACCGCTGCGACGTCGCCGACCGGCCACGGTGTCGCCAACGCCGGATCCGCGCTGACGACATCCAGGTCGCCATCGAACGCCATCTCTCCGAGGGACGCGATCCGGGCAACCCGCGCAGACTCCATCGACACAGTGTTGCCGAGTGGTCGCCAGCGCGATTCAGCGCAGTGGTTCCACCTTGGTTCAGCGAGTGCCGGTCAGCGTCGGCAGCAGCGCGCTCGCCACCTCGGCGGGTCGTTCCTCGTGCGAGAAGAGGCCAGCACCCTCGATGACGGTGATCTGTGCGTCGGGGAATTCGGCCACCATCGCATGCGCCCGGTCGACGGGGAAGAACGGGTCCTTGGCGCCCCACACGAGCTGCACCGGTACGTCGATGCGACGGTGGATGTCGGTGAGGTCGGTGACGTGTTGCATGTCGAAGCTTCGGAGCAGCTTCACTGCGGCATCTCGATGGAGCCGACTCTCGTGCAGCGGCGCCAGGAAGAACTCGGCGAACTCGCCACCCAGGCGCGAGCGATCGACGAAGGCGTCGCCGAACACGGCGCGTGAGCGCACGATGCGGGGCTTGCCGGCAACCCAGCCGAGCCCAGCGCTCAGGCCCGGCAGATGCCGCGAGGCGATGAACGACTTGAAACGCCAGCTCGGATCGTGCGGTTCGGTGTTGATCAGTCCCATCGCCCGCAGGCGGGGGTCGCCGACCATGGCGTGGCGGGCGATCATGCCGCCGCTGTCGTGTCCGACCACTGCGACCTGATCGAGTTCGAGGAGATCGACCACCCGACGAACGGTCTCGATGTGCTGCGAGATCGACATCGGGGTGTTGGCGTCGAACCGGCTCGAACCGGCGGACGGGAAGTCGATCAAGTGGCAGGTGACGTGATCGACGAGGTGGGGCAGCAGCTGGCGGAAGGTCGCCGAGCTGACTGGCCATCCGTGCACGAACAGCACGTCCGGTCCGGTGCCGACGACGCGGTACGCGGCTTCCCCGGCGCCGACGTCGAGGAAGCGGTCGGGCTGGCGACGGAACAGGTCGGAGGCTTCGGTGGGGGTCAGTGTGGTCATGACGATGCTCCTCAACTCGGGTCGTGGATCTTGCCGGCGGTCAGGAGATCGAAGTAGTCCCGCCACACCGTGATCAGGCCATCGTGCACTTCGAACACGCTGTTGACCGGGAGTTCACGCCAACCGTGGTCGAGGCGATGCCGGTCGAGCCGTTCGAGGAACACGACCGGGCCGGACTCGGCCTGCCGCAGGATCAGGAACTCGTTCTCGTGGATCGGCGCGAAGAATGGGCCCAGGACCTCCCTCACCCCGGCGTGCCCCCGCACCGTTCCCATCGGGATGTTGGTGTACTCGCAATCGTCGGCGAGGAACGTGAGCGCCGTGTCGAAGTCCATAGCGATGAATGCGTCGAGAAACGCCTCGACGGTGTCGGTCGGGCTGAGTGCGGTGTCGGTCATCGTGGCTCCTTGTGTTCACCGCCACGGCACGGCGGTGGCATGATCTGTAGTGACAACTGCACACAGTATTCGTAGTGATCACTACAGTCAAGGCCGGGATGGGGTATCGACACACGAAACAGGAGATCCTCGACGGTGCGCTCGCCACCGCGCTCGACGACGGGCTGAGCCAGCTGACGTTCGGCCGGGTGGCCAAACGGCTCGGGATCAACGACCGCACCGTCGTGTACTACTTCCCGACCAAGGACGACCTGATCACCGAGGTCGTCGTGTCGATGGGACTGCGACTCCAGGCGACGCTCGGCGAAGCGTTCTCCGAACCTGCCCGCGATCACCTCGACCTCGCCCGTGCAGCATGGCCGGCTCTGGCCAACGCCGAGGCCGACCCGATCTTCGCGATGTTCTTCGAAGCCAACGGATTGGCGGCCAGCGGCCGCGCTCCGTTCGACACCTTGATCCCGCAGCTGGTCGAGGCGTGGATCGACTGGGCGACGAGCTTCCTCACGGGCACGGCGGCAGTACGACGCGCCGAGGCCGAGGCCACGATTGCCCTCGTCGACGGACTCCTGCTGCTCCGCCAGCTCGCCGGACCAGAGAGCGCCGCTCGCGCGGCGAAGCGCCTCGGCATCGCCGAGTGACGCGTCGGACGACGTTGCCCGGCGTGACCGCGAGCGAGCGGGTCCCGGCACGTTCAAGATTCTCGGTGGCGCCGGTCCCGCCTTCCGGGACTCACGCCACCGAGAACGCTCGTACTGATGGGACGCGGCGCGCCGGTGTCAGGGCTGGAGCAGTGACGGTTCGTAGTCGGCCGGGATCTCGAGGCCGAGCAGCTGCAGGATCGTGGCTGCGACGTTGGCCAGACCCGCGGCCGGAAGGTCGTCGCGAAGGCGAATCGCATCGCCGCCGTAGTCGCGCACGGCGAACATCACCGGGTTGAGCGAGTGCGCGGTACGCAGCTCGGGTTCGCCACCCTCACGGAGTCGCGGCGAACCGTCGCTGGTGCGCTCGACCTTGTCGTCGGCATTGCCGTGATCGGCGGTGACGATCAGGCATCCCCCGGCAGCCGCGACAGCGGCCGCGATCCGTCCGATGGCCAGGTCGACACTCTCGACGGCGATGCGGGTTGCGGCGATGTCAGCGGTGTGGCCGACCATGTCGCCGCCGGCGAGGTTCATCCTGATGAACCCGAACTCACCCGAGCGGACCGCCGCGATCGCCGCGTCGGCCGTCTCGGCGGACTTCATCCACGGTCGTTCGTTGAAGGGCACGAGATCGGACGGGATCTCCACATAGGTCTCCAGCACATCGTCGAACTTGCTCGACTGGTTGCCGTTCCAGAAGTACGTGATGTGCCCGAACTTCTGAGTCTCCGCACCCGCCCACTGCGCGATGCCGGCCTTCGCGATGATCTCGCTGACCGTCATGTCGACCGACTCGGGGCCGACGAGATACGCCCGAGGCGTGTTCGTGTCACCGTCGTACAACGCCATGCCGGCGAAGTACACGTCGGGCACCCGGACGCGTTCGAAGGCGTCGAACTCGGGACCGGACTCGAACGCCTGGGACAGCTCGATCGCGCGGTCACCCCGGAAGTTGAACATGACGACTGCGTCACCGTCGAGGACCTGGCCGACGGGCTGCTGCGCGGCGTCGACCACCGTGAACGCGGGAAGCAGCTGGTCGCTGTACACGCCCGTCGATCGGCCCCACGCGACGCCGTCGCGCAGGCTCGGCACCGGGTGAGCGATGCCAAGGACATGGGCACGCCATCCGGCATCGACGATACGCCAGTCGGCGCCGTAACGATCCATGGTCGTGACCATGCGCCCGCCGCCGGACGCGAACCGGATGTCGACGGCCGGATGCCGGGCGATCTCGTCCTCCACCAGCGCGATGTAGCGCTCGGCGGACGGATCGGCGACATCGCGACCGTCGAACAGCGCGTGGACCCTGATCGTCGAGATCCCATCGTCGTCGGCGCGTCGCAGGATCTCGAACAGATGACTGATGTTCGAGTGGACGTTGCCGTCCGAGAGGAGACCGATCAGATGAAGCGTCCCTCCACCAGCCGCGCACCGATCCACGATCGCCCGCCACGCGTCGGAGGTCCAGATCGAACCCGAGGCGATCGCGTTGTCGACCCGCGTGGCACCCTGATCGAAGATGCGCCCCGCGCCGAGGATGTTGTGGCCGACCTCGGAGTTGCCCATGTCGGCATCGGACGGCAGACCGACGGCGGTCCCGTGCGCCCGCAACGTGCGGAACGCACCGGACTCGAGGTCGTCGAGATTCGGGGTGTGCGCGAGCGCCACTGCGTCGAAGGCGTCACCTCGTCCGACGCCGACACCGTCCATCACGACCAGCACGAGCGGTCGATCGCGGCCCAACTGTCTTGCGGCGCTCATGCAGTTCTCGCTTCCTTGCGGACGGGAGACCGCCAGTATGGCCAGGCGGTCGCCGGGGGGACGGCCGCCAGTCTACGAGGCCACGAGTGCCGGCAGGGCCGCTCGTCAGCCGCAGCAGCCGGCCGACGACTCGGCCGTGCTCGAGACGACGGTGTTGACCAGTTGATCGGTGTCGCCGTGCTTGACGTACCACTCCCACCGATTGCCGTCCGGCGCATGCACCCAGGTCTCGGTCTTCTCGGCATAGCAGCAGACCGTCTCGTCGACGCCCGTGGTGTCGAGCCCGGAGTCAGCGAGCCGGGCCTCGGCAGCGACCACCTCCGCGGCGGTCTCGGTTTCGACGCCGAGATGGTTGATCGAGCCGTCGGCGCCGGCGCCTTCGAACAGCACGAGCTTGAGCGGCGGGTTCTCGATCGCGAAGTTCGCGTAGCCGGGCTTGGTCTTGGCCGGCTCCGTGCCGAACATCTTGCTGTAGAACTCGATCGCCTGATCGAGATCGGCGACGTTGAGGGCGAGTTGCAGACGCATTGGGTGGACTCCTCTGTGAGTGATCGGGTGTGAGTGATCGGGTCGGGCGGGAATGTCCGATCTACATTTCGATGATGATCGATATGTTAGCAGCACGAATCGAAGTCTGTCAATATGAACCCATGAATTCTGTCGACCTCCCGTCCGAGCCGGCGCTGTGCTGCGCGCCCTTGCTCCGGTCGGCGATCGACGAGGAGCAGGCGAACGAACTCGCTGACGTGCTCAAGGCCCTCGCCGACCCGGTCCGCTTGCGGCTGGTGTCGATCGTTGCGACCGCCGAGTCGGGTGAGGTCTGCGCATGCGACTTTCCGGCGATCGTGGGCCGCAGCCAACCGACGGTCAGTCATCACCTCTCGCTCTTGGTGAAGGCCGGGCTACTCGAACGCGAGCAACGCGGCAAGTGGGCGTGGTTCCGCTTGCGCCCCGAGCGATTGACGGCACTCGGCGACGCGTTGGTGAACAACGGGTGAATTCCACTCAATCTGGATTGTCTCAATAATCGTTGAGTCTCTAGCCTCGCGATGTGGAGTCGATCACCGAACGTGCGGCGGTGCACGCTGCGTTGGGCGAACCGGTGCGGTTGGCGATCGTCGACGATCTCGCGACCAGCGACCGCTCGCCGAACGAGCTCGCCGCTCGCTTCTCGTTGCCGACGAACCTGCTCGCTCACCACCTCGATGTGCTCGAAGGTGTGGGGTTGATCGAGCGCTTCGTGTCCGCCGGCGACCGACGTCGCCGTTACGTCCGCCTCGTTCGAGGACCGCTCACCCGTCTCGGGGTGACCATCACCAGGCCGACGGGTCGAGTGCTGTTCGTGTGCAGCCACAACTCCGCTCGCTCGCAGCTCGCCGCCGCGATGTGGCGTGCCCGGACCGGCGAGCGCGCGTCGTCGGCCGGAACCCACC
>JBGSII010000193.1:0-4950 GCA_041742555.1 Ilumatobacteraceae bacterium | reverse complement strand
CCGATCTGGCGCGCCTCGGCGGGAACACCAAGGCGAACCCTTGACGGTGCCGACCACCGCCGCCACAGCCAGTAGACGCCGGCCGCCAGGCCGACAAAGGCGGCGAACACCACGGCTGTGCACGCCCAGTAGAGGACTGGGCCGGGGAGCCCTTCCGCCGCATCACCCCAGGCCGCTGTCGGGTCGCCGGGTGACGACGCCAACGGTCCCATAGCACCGACGGCGTCGCCCACGCCTCCCGAGAGAGTGCCGCCGACGAGTAGTGCAGCGAACCACGCGCCGCCCCACACGATCGCCGCTGAGCCCAGCACGACCCCGCCGAGCACGACGAGGACCACGTCGCCGCCACCACCGGCCCCGGCCCGGTTCATGGGCTGACTCACGCCCGCCCGCCCAGCCGGCATCGGGAGTCATCAGGGCAGATCGGGACCTTGACCGGGAGCGACACCGGGACCTTCTCCGGGACCTCCGTTTCGGATCCTCCATGCACCGCAACCAACGCAAGGAGACTCCCATGAACCTCTTCAGGCACATCGAGGCCGACTACCGGCGCATCGCCCGCGACGGCCTCCCCGACCAGTGGCGCATCGACGCTGCCACCCTCGACGACGCAGTCGAAGCCATCCGTGATCATCGACAGAACCAGGAACGCTCCGACGACCTCACCCGACGCCTCGCAACGATCGCCAGAACCGATCAGCGAGCCGCCGTGGTCCTGCTTCACGCGCTCGCACCGCTCCTCGGCGCCCGCCTCGGGCGGGCGGTCACCGCCGAGTATCGGACCGATGCGCTCACCGAACTCGCCATGGTCATACTCGACTCTCCCCTCGACGGACCGCGCCTCGCCCACCGACTCGTCAACCGAGCCCACACCCGCGTCTACAAGGCCGCCCGCCGGGTTGAACGACGTGGCGTCGTCAACGTCGTCGAGATCGCCCCTGTCGACCCAATGCGGATGGCCGCAAGCATCGGGACATGCACGCCAGACATAGCGGAAGGCGTGACTGACCGGTTGGCACTCGCCCGGTTCAACGATGCGGTACTGACCGCCGTCGCCTGCGGAGACCTGTCCGCACCGGTCTGGGCAGCGTTCCGAGACCATCGCCTCCGACGCGCTCTTGATCCGTCGGGTCTGACGTCGACCGGAGTTCAGCGCAAGCTCGCATCGCGAGCAGCGTCGCGGATCCAGCCACTCGTCGATCAGTACCTCCACGCAGCATGACGCACCCTCATCGGCAGGATTCGCGACCTTGGCGTTTCGAAACCTGGACCCGGGTGGGCGTCGTCACGGCCGATATGCAGCTACCCGATCGGGGACAGGACAGACTCTGCGATTTTCATAGCCACATCTCGGAGCGAGCCCGTCTCGGTCGAGAGTCCCGCACGACTCGCAAGGAGCGGACTCTCCCCTCGCAGCGTTTCGTAGGGCACGCCATGTACGACTGGGATTACGCGGTCGGTAGCGACCAGCGCTCCGAGCTCCTGATCGGCGAATCCGCCCGATCGCAACGAGTCCAGCATTGCTGTGGTGACCAGCACTAGCCCGACTCGGCTTGCACGCAGCCCTGCGTCCAGTTGCCGGGCAAGACTGACGCCGAGCTTGACGTCCCGCTCGCTGAACCACACGTCGACATCGAGTTCAGTCAGAGCGACGAATAGTTCCTCAGCGGCGCCGTCGCGATCGCTCCACGCGTGGCAGAGGAAGGCATCGCGCGGGCGCTCGACGTCATGGTCGACCGCTTCCGCCACACGGTCGAGCAGTTCGCGCTCGCGCGGCGTGTACGCGCTCGCTGTTACGCGTCGACGGGATGTCGGGAGCGCTCGCGGGGCTGCGGTGCCCGAGGCCAGGATGGTTGGCCGGGTAGTCGCTGATCGCTGAGGGACTGCTGTCACCGTCACGCGTCGGGTCTGCCGCACCGTCACGGTCCGCTGCACCCGAATTGTTCCGACTCGGATTCTTCTTTGCGCCATTCGGCAAGTCTCGCGCGGGGGTGTGACAGCCAGGCTGAGCAACTGACCCAGACTCCGCAGACCAGTCGACGGCGGCGATGGCGGGCCGCGCCCGGCACCAGCGGATTCGTGCGATGCTCAGTGGCATGGACGTCTTCGAAGGGTATGTGCTCCCCATCTTGTTGCGAATGTCGGAGACGCCGCTCAAGTCCTACCCGTTGCAGCGCCACATCCGTGAACTCGGGATCACAGACGAGGACGAAAGCACTCGACTGATCGACCTAATGATTGAGAACGGCCTCATCACCATCAAGGGAGGGAAGAACGGCTCGGGGGTGTGGTACGTGGTCACCGACGTCTTTCTCACATCAAAGGGCCTTGCTCAGCTGAGCCTCTGGCCGTCCGACGACGAGCGAGCGCTGTTCCTCATTCAGGAGGTGGCCCGAGCTCTGGACGACCTCGCGACCGAGGCGGAGGTGGGAGGTGGCGACGTCGAGAAGGTTGGTCGGTTCCGAGCCGCGGCTCACGGGCTGCGAGCAGTCGTAGCCGAGACCGGCACGGAGATCGTCGCCAAGGTGATCTCGAACCTCGCGACTGGAGCGTGACCGGGTCGCAGGTGTGCGCGAGCAGATCCGATCCTGACAGCGATCAACGCCTTGCTGGCACCGCGCTGCACCGCTGGCGATGGCGGGGGTCAGCAGGGAATCGCCATAGCCACCTATGGTCGTGTCGTGGCCCCGAGAAGTCTCCCTGAACGAACAGTCGACGCGTGGGTCGCAGCAGCGATCTGCCGGACCTTTCCAGGTGCCCATCTTTGGGCGCCCACGCAGGTGCCAGCGGACGCCAACTGGGACTACGGCGCATCCTTGGGAGACGGCAAGGTGCTCATCCTCGAAGACAAGGCCACGACACCGGTCAAGCGCAAGCGAAAGGCGCCGATCGAGACTCACTGGATCGACGTGCCGAGGTCACAGCTCGACTGGTACTGCGATCATGTTGAGCCAGCGCTCAGCGTCCCGGTCTTCTATGTTCTGCCGGCCCCTCCCTGGCACGGTGAGCCGACCGGGTCCGTGGTCGTTCCCGATCAGGCGGTATGTCGGATTGCGTCGACAGACGGACCATTCGAGCAGTGGGCATACGTGGCCCGGTCGACGGACTTGCGCACATATCTAGGTCATCGTCGCGGGCTCGAGACTGACGAGTTGCCGATTCCGGCGAGCCAAACGTTGGCCGCCTTTCTGGAGGGCATACGACGTTGCGAGCACGGGCGCCGTGTTTCGGGACCAGGTGACGGTGTGAACGCTGCGATGAAGGGAGTCGAACAAGGCGATGTAGCAAACGTCGACGTATCGCAACGACGCTCGCGTTCCGAGAGTCCAGATCGACGGATGGGGTCAGCCCTCGGAGTGTTCCTTCCGGCCGCAGACCTCCCGTCATGGTGACGGAAGGTCTCAACCCGACTGCTCCAGCCCTGTCGCGCCGCGGCGGTGGGCAACGAGGATCAGCCCGAAGAAGGCTCGAGCCCGATGGGTGAGCATGAAGGGTCGAGCTCGCGCCGAACGTGATCGATCCACGAGGTAGCGCTTGCTGCCCACGAGTTCAGATCGAGTCCGTCGGGTGGTTCGAGACTCTTCAGCCGGCTGCCCCTGGTCGCAACAAGGTCCATGAGGTGTTCACCCCAAGCGCGGCCGGCTGGATCGGCATCGACGACGGCGATGAGTTGGCGCCCGGTGCTTGCGGCGTGACGTACTAGGGCGTCAGCCACTCGATCATCAGGTGACTGTGATCCGAGGATGCCGACCGCGGCGTAGCCGGCCTCCGCGGCGGTGAGGGCGTCGGGGATGCCTTCCGTGACGAGCAGCACTCCTGGGTTTGTGCGGCCGTCGGGTGTGCGGGTCCAGGCGAGGCGTGGGTTCGATCCGAGGCTGCCTGCGGGGTTGTCGTATTTGTCGGAGCCGATCGGCTCGAGGTAGCGGGCTTGGACGTATTGGACATTGCCGTCGGGGTCGAGCGCGGGGAAGGTGGCGGCGAGGGAGTGGCCGTGGGGGAGGCCTCGTTGGCGCGACATCATCGATCGGCCGGGGTCGGCGCCGACGTGGTTGGCCCGGAGAAGGTCATCGTCGAACCCGCGGGCGTGGAGCCAGTCGCGCACAGGTGCGCCGGTGCGGCCCCAGAGGATCTTCTCGCAGGCGTGCACGTAGCGGACGACGGACGGGTCGAGCGGGACCACGCTCGGCCGGGCTCGTTGCGGCTTGCGTCGTGCGGGCGGGAGTGGTTGATCGGGGATCATCCCGGCGCGGTTGGCGAGCCATGCGATGGCGTCGGCACGGGTGGTGCGCTGGGTCGCGACGATCAGGTCGATGGCGTCGCCGCGATGGGTGTGGTCTCCGGACCAGCAACGCCATCGCTCGTGTCCCCGGTGGTCTGTGTGCAGGGTGACCGAGGCGTGTTGGTCGTCGTGGTCGGGCATCGGGCAGTGCCAGCGGCGACCGCGAATGTTGTGGGTGGCGGGCGTTACGAGCTCGTCGAGGAGCTGGGAGAGATCGGTGCGTGCCAGCACATCAGCGATCTCCCACCGGGGCTGCCGAGTGCGCTCGCTGGTGCCCATCGCTTACACCCACGCTCGCTTGGGTTCTTTCAGCTCGCGTGGTCCCTGAGAGCTCGCTCTACCTGGCCGGTCTTCGTGCGGCTGCGCCCACCGCGGTGGTGACCGGCGCTCCCAACCGTGGCCACTGTCGGCTGGCACACTGCACGGGTGACCGCCCCCGAACACGCCGAGCGCGGTGACGACACCTCGAACGCCGGGACGCGGGAGTGGATGACACCCGGCGTCGCCGGGATCGGCACAGCGAGCTTCCTCGCCGATGTGGGGCATGAGATCCCCACCGCGCTGTTGCCGTCGCTCTTGACCTCGACCCTTGGTGCACCCGCCTCCGCGCTCGGCGCGATCGAAGGTGTCTCCGACGCGCTGGCCGGGATCGCGCGCTTCGGTGGCGGCGC
>JBGSII010000192.1:0-3340 GCA_041742555.1 Ilumatobacteraceae bacterium | reverse complement strand
AGCAGCAGCGCGACCCGGTCGTCGCCCGCGGGGCCGATCGGGTCCACCACCTCCGGATGCTCGTCGAGGTAGGCGGTCGGCGTGTCTGCTGCGAGGAAGTCCGCCTCGCCGAGGATGGCCACGAGCGAGTCGAGGTTCGTACGGATACCGGTGAGCTGCGACCCGCGCAGCGCCCGGGCCAACACGCTGGCCGCCTCGCCGCGGTTCCGGCCATGAGCGATCACCTTCGCGACGAGTGAGTCGTACTCCGAGGAGATCTCGGCGCCGTCGCGTACGCCGGTGTCGACGCGGACGCCGTCGGGGATCGAGAACCGGCCGATCCGTCCGGTCGACGGCATCCACCCGGACGCGGGGTCCTCGGCGACGACCCGCACCTCGATCGCGTGGCCCGAGACGGTCACCTCGTCCTGGGTGATCGGCAGTGGCTCGCCCGCGGCGACGCGCAGTTGCAGCTCGACGAGATCCAGCCCGGTCACCGCCTCGGTGACGGGGTGCTCGACCTGCAGGCGGGTGTTGACCTCGAGGAACGTGATCGTCGCATCGCCGCCTGCGGCACCCACCATGAACTCCACGGTGCCGGCGCCCTCGTATCCGATGTGTCGGGCGAGTGCGACGGCCCCATCGCACAGGGCGATCCGCGTCTCGTCGGTGATCCCCGCCGATGGCGACTCCTCGACGACCTTCTGGTTGCGGCGCTGGATCGAGCACTCGCGCTCACCCAGATGTACGACGTTGCCGTGCCGGTCACCGAACACCTGCACCTCCACGTGGCGTCCTCGTTCGAGGAATGGTTCGATGAACACCGACCCGTCGCCGAACGCCGCGAGTGCCTCGCGAGACGCGGCAGCAACCGCGTCGTCGAGTTCGCCGGCGGTTCGCACGACTCGCATGCCTCTCCCGCCGCCACCGGCGGCCGCCTTGACGAGGGCCGGATAGCTGACCGCCTCACGATCGGCCACCCGACCGTCGGCGACGTCGATCATCGACGTCGTCGGTACGCCCGCTTCGAGCGCCGCTCGCTTGGCTGCGACCTTGTCGCCGAGGAGCGAGATCTGCGCAGGCGTCGGCCCGACCCAGACAAGTCCTGCGTCGATCACCGCCTGGGCGAACGCGGCGTTCTCGGCGAGGAACCCGTAGCCGGGGTGGATCGCGTCGGCCCCGGTCGCGAGCGCCGCCGCGACGATGGCGTCACCCCGCAGGTATGACTCGGCCGGCGTGGCCCCACCGAGGGCGATCGCCACGTCGACCGAGTCGACGTGCAGCGCGTTGGCATCAGGCTCGGAGTAGATCCCGACGGTCGAGATCCCGAGGCGGTGCGCGGTCCGGGCGATGCGCACGGCGATCTCGCCGCGGTTGGCGATCAGGAGGCGGGTGATGTCCATCAGTGCCTCCACACGCCGTACTCGGTCGCACCCTTGACGACGTTGCTGTGCACTGCCGACAGCGCCATCCCCATCACCGTGCGACTGTCGGCGGGGTGGATGATCCCGTCGTCCCACAGCCGGCCGGTCGAGTAGAGCGCCGTCGACTCGTGTTCGATCTGGGCTTCGAGTCCCGCGGTCTGGGCGGCGAGCGCGTCCTCGTCGACCTCGATGCCGCGTCCCGCTGCCGCGTTGCGGGCAACGATCTCCATCACGCCGGCGAGCTGCTTCGGGCCCATGACGGCTACCCGGTGGTTCGGCCAGCTGAAGATGAACCGCGGGTTGTAGGCCTTGCCGGCCATGCCGTAGTTGCCGGCGCCGTAGCTGGCGCCGACCATCAGGTTGAAGTGCGGCACCGTCGAGTTCGACACGGCGTTGATCAGCTTGGCGCCATTGCGGATGATGCCGCCCTGTTCGGCCTTGGAGCCGACCATGAAGCCGGTGATGTTGTGGAGGAACGCCAACGGGATGTCCCGCTTGTTGCACAGCTGGATGAACTGGGCGCCCTTGGACGCCTCCTCGGAGAACAGGATCCCGTTGTTGCCCAGAATCCCGACCGGGAACCCGTGAATCGATCCCCACCCGCACACGAGCTTGTCGCCGTACAGGGGTTTGAACTCCTCGAACCGGCTGCCGTCGAGCAGCCGGGCGAGCACTTCACGAATGTCGAACGGGATGCGCACGTCAGCCGACGCGCACCCGAGGAGTTCCGCGGGGTCGTACAGCGGCGGATCGTCCGGTTCGGTGGCGCCCGGGCCGAGCTTGGTCCAGCGCAGGTGCCGCACGATGCCGCGGGTGATCCGGATCGCGTCGAGCTCGTCGACGGCCAGGTAGTCCGACAGCCCACTCGTGCGCGAGTGCATCTCGGCGCCACCGAGGGTCTCCTCGTCGACGATCTCGTCGATCGCCATCCTCACCAGTGGCGGCCCGCCGAGGTAGGCGGTGCCGCGGTCCTTGACGAACACCGTGTAGTCGCTCATCCCCGGCGTGTAGGCGCCGCCGGCGGTGTTCGGCCCGAACGCCATCGTGATCGTCGGGATCCCGAGCTTCGACAGCTGTGTGAGGTCGCGGAAGCTGGCCCCTCCCTGGATGAACAGATCGGCCTGGCGGGGCAGGTCGGCGCCCGCCGACTCGTTGAGGTTGATCACCGGCAACCGGTTCTCGCGGGCGATCTCGTTGAACCGGGCGGTCTTCTTCCACGACGTCGGGTTGGCGGAGCCGCCGCGATAGGTCATGTCGGATCCGGTGATCGCGCACTCGACGCCTTCGACGATGCCGATGCCACAGGCCGATCCGACGCCGACAGGATCCTGCGTTCCCCATCCTGCGAGCGGGCTCAGCTCGAGGAACGGGGTGTCGGGGTCGATCAACGCCTCGATCCGCTCGCGCACGAGCATCTTGCCCCGCTTGCGATGGCGGTCGACGTAGCGTTGGCCGCCGATCGTCGGCACCGACGACAACTCCACTGCGACACCGTCCCAGAGATGCTGCATCTGGGTGACGTTGTCCTGGTACTCGGCGGATCTCGTGTCGAGGCGGCTGCGCAGGACGGTCCCGATGGTCACGGACGTCACCGTAGTGGAGGCAGTCCCCGGGCTCTGATCCGACGCCGGCGATCGGGTACACCTTGCGGCATGGATGTACGCGATGTGCTCGACGACCTGGTGGCCGAACAGCAGTCGCTCGATGACGTGGTCGCCGCGCTCGGACCCGAGCAGTGGCAGCTCCCGACGCCGAGCCCGGGCTGGACGATCGCCGACCAGATCGGGCATCTCACGTACTTCGACGGCACCGCCGCACTCGCCATCGTCGACCCCGATGACTTCATCGAGCAGATGAACCTTCTGCAGGGAGCCGGCACCACCGGCCGCTCGGCCGACGACATCACGCTCGGCCGGCACCGCGCGATGACACCCGAC
>JBGSII010000191.1:0-4628 GCA_041742555.1 Ilumatobacteraceae bacterium | reverse complement strand
ACTACGGGTCCGCGATCGCGCAACAGGCCCCGACGTCGGCGCCGACGAGTGGGCGAGCGCGGCGCATCGTCGGCGAGGTCGTCGCGGTCGTCGCCGTGGTGGCGCTGCTCGTCGGAGTGTGGTGGTCGTGGATCGAACTCGCGGGTATCTCGCCGATCGTCGTGCCGTCGCCGCCCGATGTGGTCGATGATCTCGTCGGTGCTCCCGGCGAGTACGCGTCCGCTGCCGTGCAGACCATGATCACCGCGGCGATCGCGTTCGTCATCGGTGCGAGCTTCGGGCTCGTCGCCGCCGTCGCCGCATCGCGGTTCCGGTTCCTGGCCGGAATGGCGGTGCCGGTGATGGTGTTGCTGTCGGCGACCCCGCTGTTCGCACTCTTCCCGTTGTTCGCCCGGTTGATCGGCTACAACGAGCGCACGGTCTGGGCGCTGGCAGCCCTGCTGGTCTTCTACCCCGTGTTCGTCTTCACCCGGTCGGGTCTGGCGTCGGCGAGTCAGCCCCTGCTCGACGTCGTCGACGCGCTCGGCGCCAGCAGCGGGACACGGTTTCGCCACGTCGTCCTCCCGTCGGCGTTTCCACACATGGCGACCGGTCTGCGAATCGCGGTCGGGTCGGCCGTCATCGCTGCGGTCGTGGGCGAGAGTCTCATCGGGCGCCGCGGCCTCGGGGTCGAATTCGCATACGCCTATCGGCTGCTCGAGCTCCCGCGGGCGTTCGGCGCGGCGATCGTGGTCATCGCGCTGTCCTTGGTTGCGTTCTCGCTCGCCGGCCGGGCCGAGCACTCGGTGCACGAGCGATGGAGTTGATCGTGCACGTCGGCGAAGTCGTCCCCGTCGTGCCCGTCACCGGCGCGCCGATCGTTCTCCACACCCCCTCACTCCCACCACCTTCCCAGGAGGCACACCATGTACACCCGTAGACGATTCATCCACTCCACTGGCATTCTCGGCGGGCTCGCCGTGTTGTCGCCTGCGATCCTCGCCGCCTGCGGGTCGGACTCCGACGAGTCGTCGTCGAGCGAGCCGGCTGCCGGCACCACCCCGGGGACGTCGGGGGGCAGCACGCCCGCTGCGGCGACAGGTGCAGTCGCGTCGGTGTTCAACTGGTTGCCCGACATCGAGTGGTCGGCCTGGTATCTGGCCGAGGAGAACGGCTACTTCACCGACCGTGGGGTCGAGTCGACACTCATCCACGGCGGCCCCAACGCCGCAGCGGTGCCGCAGGTGCTGGCCACCGGCGAGGGCAACATCGGTCTGTCGGCGAGCGAGCTCGACATCATCCGCGCCAACAACGAAGGTGAAGACTTCGTCATCATCGGCGCCATGTACCAGCGCAATCCGCTCGGGCTGACCTGGCTGACCGAGACCGGGATTTCGACGGTCAACGATCTCGTCGGCAAGCGCATCGGCGGCCCGCAGGGCGACCAGGTGCAGATCGATGCCATGTTCCGCGTCAACGGACTCGAACCCGACTACGAGTTCGTCCCGATGGGATTCGACCCGCAGCCGCTCGTCGACGGCGAGATGGACGCGATCGCGTCGTACGTGACGAACCAGCCGATCCAGCTCCGCCTGCAGGGATACGACGTCAGCGCGAAGCCGTACTCCGATCTCGGCTTGCCTTCCTACGGCGACATCCTGTTCGCGTCGAAGGCGTGGCTCGAGGGGAACCGGGCACTGGTGGTCGGCTACCTCGCAGGGTTGCTTGCCGGCGCGGACGCGAACATCGCAGACCCGAGCGCGTCGTTGCCGATCCTGCTCGAACGGTACGGCGCCGACAACGAGATCAACGAGGAGTACGCGACGGCGGCCAACCCCGAGTACATCGCGCTGATGCCGAGTGCGTTCACCGATGCCAACGGTCTGCTGTCGGTCGATCCGGCGCGTGTGGCCGACGAGATCCTCCCGGCGCTCGAGACGGCGGGAGAGACCGGCCTGCCGACGGTCGACGAGATCCTCGACACGTCCTACCTCGAAGAGGCCCACAGCCTGTCGTGACCGGGGACGCGGCGGATGCCGCTTCGCCGGATCGCACCGACACAGGCTTCGAGTTGGTCGGCGTCGCGAAGCACTTCGTCCTGCGCGGCGAACCGCTGGTGGCCATCGAGCGGTTCGACCACACGGCGCCGGCGGGGACGTTCACCGCGCTCGTCGGGCCGTCGGGTTGTGGCAAGTCGACGGTGCTGCGGATGCTCGCGGGTCTCGACGAACCGACCGCTGGCGAGGTGCGAGTCCACGGGCACGCACCGGCCCAGGCGCGTGACCGCCACGAGATCGGTGTGGCGTTCCAGGATGCCGCGCTCATGCCCTGGCGGAACGTGCGCGAGAACATCAGGTTCGCGTTGCAGGTCACCGGTGCCGACGTCGGCCCGTCGGCGGTCGATGACCTCATTGCGCTGGTGGGGTTGACCGGCTTCGAGACGGCACGGCCCCGCCAGCTGTCAGGTGGCATGCGCCAACGCGTGGCGATCGCGAGGGCGCTCGTCACGGCACCGGCCGTGCTCCTGCTCGACGAGCCCTTCGGCGCGCTCGACGCGATCACCCGCACTCGGATGAACATGGAGCTGCAACGCGTGTGGATGGAGCGGGTGACCACCACGCTGCTCGTGACGCACTCGATCGAGGAAGCGGTGTTGCTCGCCGACGAGATCGTCGTGATGTCGCCTCGACCGTCAACGGTCGTGGCTACCGTGAAGGTCGATCTCCCTCGACCAAGGACCACCGAGATGACACGAAGCCAGGACTTCCACGAACTCGTCGATCGCGTCAGCACCACGCTCACCGGCCACGGCGATTGACGAACGATCACGATCTCGAAGCCGACCCGCTACGAGCGGCCGTCGGCGTGTCGATCCGACGAGCGCGCCACGCCTCGGGGATGACGATGCGCGACTTCGCCAATCGCTGCGGGCTGAGCCAGCCGTTCGTGAGCGCGGTCGAACGCGGCCAGTCGACACCGTCGATCGCCACGCTGTACCGGATGGCCGACGTGCTCGGCACCGAGCCGTCGGCGTTGCTCCCGACGCGGCCGAGCGGAGGCGTCGAGGTGATCCGAGCGAGCGACGGCGAGCTGGTGCCCTCGAGCGACCGTCCGGGCTCCGCGGTCGGTCGGGTGGTGCTCGCCGATTCCCAGCGCCACCTGGAGATCTACGAGTACCAGGTCGGACCGGACGAGGACCTCGACGTGTGGTACGAGCACCCGGGTGACGTCGTGCTCCACCTGATCGAGGGCTCGCTGACCGTGGAACTGTCCGGGCGGCCGACCGTCGAGCTGGTGGCCGGTGACTGCGTGGTGCATCCCGGTGAGATCCCGCACCGATGGTCGGTCGTCGGCAGCGAGGTCGCTCGGCTCTTCCTCGTGATCACCCGCTCGCCGGCGGACGGCTGATCACACCGCCGCGCCTCACGACAACGAGGCGTTGGCGGCGCGTTCGCCGAGGAATCGGTCGTACAGGACGATCACCATGGTCAGCAGCAGACCGAAGAAGGCGGCGAGCGACCGGTTGAGCTCGCTGCCCAGGAGCGCCGCGTATACGCCGATCAGCACGGTGTTGACGGCGGCGAGCACGATCCACTGCAGGCCGATCGACGACCATTCGACGCCGCGACGCGAGAGCCAGTGGCTGACGGCGACGCTGGCACCGATGATGAGCGCCGTGCCGACGATGATCCGGAGGACCGGTGCGTCGAGGTTGAGCACGCTCGTGTAGATCGCGGCGAGCAGGCCGACCAGCACGAGCTTCTCGGCGAACGGTGGGGCGATCCACAGCGGCGCCTGCGGGCGGTCGGGCAGCTCGATCCGTGGCGTCGGCTTGTCGACATCGACTCGGAACGACCAGTCCTTCGATGGCGCCTTCCGGTAGGCCCACACGGCGAGCGCCGCGAGAAGGGCAATCCCGAGCAGCAGGGCGATCGTCACCGCGGGACGGTTCGTCAGCGCGTCGGCCCACGACGTGGTCGGCGTGGTCCCGAAGACGTCGACCTTCATGAAGTCGGTGAAATCGTTCTGGGCGATGTGGATCCACCATTCCTGTGGCAACTTGATGAAGATCCAGATGAAGGCCGCCAGTCCGATGACGGCCCGGTGGCCGAGACGGCGGGGATCCCATTGGGTGCCGATGGCGACGTAGGCGATGAAGAAGTATTCGAACGTGTTCGGGAACACGAAGAGCAGCCAGCGCTCCTCGGTGACCTCGAACAGCCACACGCCGACCAGGCGGTAGTACCAGAGGAATCGAGCGACGTTGATCGCTGTCGTGTTCGCCCAGTTCCTGTAGACCGCGAGGAACGCGATCGTCAGGTAGAAGATGTCGAGCGCCTTGTCGTAGTTCTGGTAGCCGTCCAGGTTCAGGTCGGTGAACTGCTGGAAGATCGTCTGATCGGCAGCATCGATGACCAGCGCGGCGAGGATCGCAGGGAGCGGGAACCGCGGGATGAACAGCGGGATGATGAACCGCATCGCGACGACGACGAGGAAGATTGCGATGTCGGTGTTGTCTCCGCCCATCGCCGCACCCTAGGTCGCCGCGTCGCGACGATGATTCATACCCGAGCTGCGGCCGCGGCGAGGTGCTCGACCACCAGATCGACGACCGCGTCGACCGCCGCGTCGACCGGCGCGCTGAGCGG
>JBGSII010000190.1:0-4054 GCA_041742555.1 Ilumatobacteraceae bacterium | reverse complement strand
CCCGAACGCGAGCGCCCGCCCTCGCTCGGCTGCCGAGCGTGTCGCCACATACACCTCACAGCCCCAGTGGATCGCCACCTGCAGCGCGAGCAGCGCCGACGCGCCGAAGCCGTAGAGACCGAGACGGCCTCCCGGTCGGATTCCCGAGATCTTCAACGATCGGTACCCGATGACACCGCCGCACAGCAGCGGCGCCGCCTCCACGTCGGAGAACACGTCCGGCAGCGGGAACGCGAAGTCGGCTCGCGCGACCACGGCGTCCGCGTAGCCGCCGTCACGATCCCACCCGGTGAACTCGGCTGACTCGCACAGGTTCTCATCGCCAGCTCGGCAGTGGGCGCACAGCCCGCACGCCCCCGCGAGCCAGGCGACACCGACTCGCTCACCGATCCGCCATCGGCGCACGTCAGCACCGAGCGCGGCGACCCGGCCCACCACCTGGTGACCCGGAACGATCGGCAGATGGCGGGCCCCAAGATCGCCCTCCACCAGCTGAAGGTCGGTCCGGCACACACCGCAGGCCGCCACCGCGACGATGATCTCGTCCGGCCTCGGGATCGGCGCCGGGACGTCGCGGACCTCGAGGGGATGGTCGCCGATCGGGCCGGGCCGAACCAACACCTGCGCTCGACGCCGTTGTGTCACATCAGGCCCGGCACGGTGTGACACTACGGGAGGGCGAGGAGATCCTGGAAGGCTGCATCGACAGCATCGCGGAAGTCGCCCGGCGCCTCGATGGCCATCGGGTCGATGAACAGACCGATGTCGAAGCTGTTCTCGTAGCTGAGCGCCGTGGCGTTGCAGGCAGTCCCGGCGACGGGCCCCATCGTGACGATGCGCAGCACCTTGGCACCCGACACGTAAAGAGGGATCGGAGCGCCACGGAGGTTCGACGTGGCGAAGTCGATCTTGCCCGCAGCAGCCCGGGCGGCGCTCGTGATCACCGAGGTCGGCAGCCAGTTGGCGACACCGGACAACGCGCTCATGCCGCCACCGCTGTGCTCCATCGCCGCGCGTTTGTCGGCGAGACGTGTGTGGACATCGGCCACACGATCGGCGAGCGGCATCGGGGCACCCGGAATCTGCACCGGCACGGGCGTGAACGAGTTGCCGCCCATCGCGCTGTCGTGGCGAGTGCTGAGCACGAAGCTGGTGTTGAACGCATCGACCTCGACGTCGCGGGCGCAGTGGTAGCGAACCGCGCCGTCGACCATGCCGGCGAGGAAGACGTCGTTCACCGTCACCCGCTGACGCTTGGCTGCAGCCTTCAACTCGTCGAGCGGCACCGAGACGTGCTCGAGGTGGCGATGACGCGACCGCTGCTTCCACAGCGACGACCCGCCTTCGACCTCGTTACCCGAGCCGGTGAGCGCTCCGAGTGTCGACGACACCATCTCGACCACACCGTCGATCGACTCCTTGGCCCGATGCGGATCCGCGGGCCAGATGACCACCTCACCAGCGAGGCGGCGTGCGACGCCGAGCTGGCGGCGCACGAGATGCGCGAGCGACTGGCCGACGGCGGTGGGAAATCCATCGGTCAGGTCGCCACCGAGCTGCTTGGCGTGATGTGCATCCACCGCCGCGGCCACGATCGACTCGACGTCGACGTCGTCGGGCATCGGCGCGTCCGGCTGCAGCTGCTGGTACATCTCGGCCATCCGCAGCTGCCCGATGCCGTCGGCGACGGCATGGTGCACGATCGCCCAGATCGCCGAACGCCCACCCTTGAGGCCGTCGATCAGTACGAACCGCCACAGCGGACGGGTCCGGTCGAGCGGTTCCTGGTAGAGCTGAGCGGCCAGGTCGAAGAGCTGACGCTCGGTGCCCGGCTTGGGCAGTCGCATGCGTCGGACGTGGAAGTCGAGGTCGAACTCGGGGTCGGGCACCCACGCCGGTGGTGCCAGCCGGCCGAAGCCGGGGACGACACGTTCGTACAGGCGCGGGATCTTCACCACGGCGTGGCGCATCGTTCGGCGGAAGTGCTCCTGGTCGATCTTTCCCTGCAACAGGGTGAGCGAGGCGCCGCTGGGGTTGAGCCAGGGGTCCTTCTCGACGTTCCACATCAGCGCTTCGTGGTCCGACATGCGGTCGCTGAATCGTGTCTCGCGCTCTCGGGTCTCGGCCATCGTGGTCTCTCTTCGCGTCAGGTGTCGGTGCCGGGTCGGCGAACCAGCTCGGCCGCGGGATCACCGTGATATCCGGGCGGGTAGGTGAGCGCCAACTCCTCGGGCGTCGGGGTGTGCCGCCGCCGTGCTTCGGGTGGCAGCTGAGCGCTGATCGCCTTCATGATCTTCTTGGTGTCGGCGTCGGGGTTGCTGTACCTCAGCTCGACCGGCGGACCGACCTTGGCGGTCACCAGCGGCCGATCGGTCAGCGAGAGCTTCGGCAGCCGGGAACTTCTGGGCCACACCTTCTCGGTACCCCACAGCCCGATCGGGATCACCGGAGCACCGGTTGCAGCGGCGATACGAGCGGCACCCCAGCGCCCCTTCAGCACCGGATCGAAGAACGCAGGTCCTCGTGGGATCGTGCCCTCCGGCGCGATCATCAGCAGTTCGCCGGCCTCGATCGCGGCGATCGCCGCCTCGAGCGGCTCGTCCGATCCAGTGCCGCGATCGACCCGGATGCCGCCCGACGCCTTCATGATCCGACCGACGACCGGAACGTCGAACACCTCCTTCTTTCCGAGGCCGCGGACGTTGCGACCCGTCTTGGCGATCACGAGCCCCATCACGATCGGGTCGAAGTACGAACGGTGATTGAACACCAGGATCGCCGGGCCGGTCTTCGGGATGTTCTCGAGCCCCTCGAACTCGATCTGGGCGTTCGGGGTGACGATCTCCTGGCGCATGAATGGGCGACCCCACTCCTGCAGCTCGCGTCCGAGAATCTTGGACACCCCCTCGGACCGGTCGAAGTGCACGACGGGCCACCCACGGATCGTCGCCGCGATCCGCAGCTGCAGGTCGGGGTTGACGACCACCGGGTGGCCGACGTTTGCCAAGAGCGGCGCATCGAAGTAGCTGTCGCTGTACGCCCACGATTCGGAGAGCGAGGCACCGTGGTCCTCGGCCCAACGTGCGACGGCGTCGGCCTTGGTACGACCCCAGACGAACGGTCCGAGCATGCGACCGGTGAACACCTCGCCGTCCGGGCCGCCCTCGCGCTCCCACTGCGTCGCGACGGTCGCATCGAATCCCAGGAGGTCGGCGAACGGCTCGACGAACGGCATCGGCGACGTCGTCGCCATGACGAGCAGCCGCCCGGCGGATCGATGCTCGTCGATCGCCTTGGCTGCTCCCGGCAGCAGCATCGTGGCGAGTTCGGCCGCAGCCTCACGCATCGCGCCGGCGACCGTCGCGGTACTCCATCCGGTCGACGCCCGGCTCGCCAGGCGCGCCGGCTGCATGAGCAGCCAGTTCTCACCGAACTGCTCGTAGAACCGGGTGAACTGGTCGACGAGCGGCACGTCGTGCCCGCCACCGAGGCCGTGTTCGGCGAGGTGCTTGCGGAACACGGTCGCCGACGACGAGCTGATCAGCGTCCGATCGAGATCGAACACCGCGACCGACTGTCTCGCCATGATCGCGAGACTACGTCGTCGGGATCAATTGATGACGAGTGAAGTCAGCGCGTGAATGACGCCGTTGAAGGCCACGATTTCCGGTGCTCCGATGGTCGAGCCATCGATGGTCAGGTCCCCGTTGGCGTCGACGGCGAGGTCGACGAGCTGACCGCCGAGCATCTCCAACGGACTGTTGGCCGGATCGCGAAGCTTCGCGTCGGTCCATCGCCCCTCCGCCGCAGTCCCGATCAGGAGCTCGAACAACTCCTCGGGCGTGTCGGCGGCGATCAGCTCGTCGACGTCCACCCCGGCCGCAGCGAGAGCGTCGTTGGTGGGAGCAAAGAGTGTGTACGCCTGCACGAGGTCGAAATCGTCGGGGAATGCCGCCGCCTGGAGCAGGCGGAGGTAGTCGCTGAAACGCGGATCGGCGGCGAGCGCCTCCTGCAGCGTCGGAACCGTCGGGTCCGGCGGCGGTGTGGTCGTCGG
>JBGSII010000189.1:0-2739 GCA_041742555.1 Ilumatobacteraceae bacterium | reverse complement strand
CTGGCGGGGCATCGCTCGCCGACGGGACAGCGGGCGGCACCTCGTCGGCGGCCACGGCCTGCTCGGCGATCGAGGTCGAGAACGCCTCGTCGACGACGTCGTCGACGAAGTACGGGGAGATCAGCCACCAGTTCACGAGCACGAACGGCACCACGAGCACGATCACCCTGATGATCGCGGGCACCCGGAACCAGAGCATCACGACGAACGCAACTGCGGCGAGCACCGTTCCGCCGATCGTGAACAGCAGGGTTCGTCCGTTCTCGAACGGCGCTTCGAGAATGTCCGGCTCGATCAGGACCAGTGTGAGCAGCACGGCCCCGATCACTGCGCCGACAACGATCTCCAGCCGTGTGATTCGACCGATCAGTTCGCGGGCGGTCGAGTCGGACCTCTCGGGAGCGGGTTGCACTGCGTCGGGACGATTCGATGTCTCTGTGATCATGGAGGAAGAAACCGGCTGACGCGGCCAGTTCGTCCCGTGATTCCATTACGAGAGACGAAACACCAGTTGCCGCGCCGAACGTGCTGTCAGTCGAAGGTGGCCGGATCGTTGGCGGCCGCAGCGATACCGAGACCGAACCTGGTCGCTCCGCTGGAGTACACCGGGCACCACGCCGCGTCGACGACCGGGCAGAAATGGACGCCGTCACCACGCACGACGGTGGTTCCGTCAGCGGCGCAGTCGGTGTCGAGATCGACGCACGGCAACCGGTCGGCGTACGCCCCGTCCGAGGTCTCCACGTACTGGCCTGCGTCGACGAACGACACCCGGGGCAACGCAGCCGCGTACTGCTCGTAGACGGCGTTGATGCCGTCGACCTCGAGCTCCGCCTCGAACGCCGGATGGCGGTAGGGCTGACCCACCAGCACCACTCGAGCACCTGCATCGGCCGCCTGCTCGATCAACACGCCGACGTCGGCGCGGTACTGCTCGACCAGCGCCTCGTCGACCAGTCCGACACCGGTGTCGTCGAACATGCACGGCGTCAGGTTGTTGCCCGTGAACGTGATCACCACGACCGAGGTCGGCGTCGCTTCCAGATCGACGTCGATCCAGTCGCACGGAGCCGTCCCGCCCATGAACTTCCTGACGAACTCCACGCCCGGCGTCGCCATGCGAAGCACCGGGGCGATCTCGCCCGCCAACGAATCGCCGACCAAGACCAGTCGATCCGACGCGACGCGGACCTCCTCGGACGACTCGACGACCGGCGTGATCGACTGGACCTCGACCGGCGACGCGCCGACCCGTTCGGCGGACCGCACCGACTGCCTGAACTGAACCGGCACGGCATCGACGGCCGGCGGCTGGATGGTTGCGGCTGGGGTGGGCACCGCGGCGGGAACGTCATCGGTCGCCCGGACGATCCCGAACGACACGGCCAGACCTGCGACGAGTGCGAGTGCCGCTCCGACGCCTCCGGCGATGGCTGAAAACCGCTTGTCGAACATGGAATCCATCGTCGACGTCGCGCCCGCCGGCCACCACGGCTGCCGCGCCAGAGACGTCGCACCTGAGGGACAGGCCGAACTGTCCAGGAGGCCACCGCGCCGCAGTGTTACATCTGGGGTCTGACCCCAGATGTAACACTGCGGCCGGCGCGTGGGTTGGTGTGTCTCAACTACTCTGGGTCCGACACGATCGGACGACGAGGAGGGAACTCACCGATGGGGCTCATTCAGGCAGCAGTAGGCGCGATCGGCGGCACGCTGGCCGATCAGTGGAAGGACTTCTTCACGGTGCCCGATGGCCTGGCACCGACGGCCGCTCTGTTCGCTGCGGTCAAGCAGGAGCAGAACGCCGGCCGCGGGTCGAACACGAAGGGTTCCGACAACATCATCACCAACGGCAGCCGCATCGTCGTGCCGGAGGGCTACGGCCTCGTGCTACTGGAACAGGGCGCGATCACCGGCTTCGTCGCAGAGGCAGGCGCCTATGAGTGGCGCAGCGACGACCCGAACTCGCAGTCGATCTTCGCCGGCGACGGCATCGTCAGTCCGTTGATCAAGCAGTCATGGGAGCGCTTCAAGTTCGGCGGTCAGCCCGGAGCGCAGCAGCGGGCCTACTTCGTGACGTTGAAGGAGCTCCCGAACAACCGCTTCGGCACCCAGTCGGAGATCTACTGGGACGACGCCTACATGAACGCCCAGGTCGGCGCGGTCACCCGCGGCACCTACACCCTCAAGATCATCGACCCGATCCTGTTCGTCAAGGCATGGCTGCCGGCGACCTACCTCGAGCCGGGCAAGGTGTTCGACTTCACCGACATCGAGAACGACGCGGCGTCGCAGCTGTTCAACGAAGTCGTCGGCTCGCTCGCGCCAGCGTTCTCGATGTACACCAACGATCCGTCGAAGGGGAACCGGATCACCAAGATCCAGCAGGACTCGATCGGCTTCGCCCAGAGCCTGTCCGCGGCGGTCGAGCAGAACTACCAGTGGGCCACGGGTCGCGGCCTCCAGATCGTGGCCACCGCGATCATCTCGATCGAGTACGACGAGACCACCCGCGAACTGCTGCGCAACGTGCAGCGCGCCGACGCGCTGTCGGGGGCTCGCGGCAACTCCAACCTCCAGGCATCCGTGGCAGCGGGGTTCGAGTCGGCGGGTGAGAACACGGGCAGTGCCGGCCTGGTGGGTCTCGGTATGGCGGCCGGAGCGACCGGCCTCGGCGGGCTGCAGCAACCGGTACCGGGAATCGGCGCCCAGAGCACACCGCCGCCACCGCCAGATCGG
>JBGSII010000188.1:0-3118 GCA_041742555.1 Ilumatobacteraceae bacterium | reverse complement strand
TCGCTCAGCGTCTCGCCGGGCACGACCTCGGCCCTGGCCTGCTCGAGGTTCGTTCGTCCCTGCGCGCCGTCGCCGGTCGCCCGTTCGGTCTGTTGTGGCGCACGGCGCTCGCTCAGTCGGTTGGTGCCGTGATCCTGCTCGTCGCCCTGCGGGGCGTCGGCGTGGGTGCCGAGTTGGAGATGGTCGAACTCGCCCGGGTCTACTTCGTGGTGACGTTGCTCAGCTCGTTCGTGCCCGTTCCGGGTGGTGTCGGCGTGGTGGAGGCGGGGCTCACCGGTGCGCTCGTCTCGGCTGGCGTCGATCCGTCGTCAGCATTCGCCGGTGTGCTCGTGTATCGCCTCATCACCTACGTCGTGCCGATCGTGCTCGGCGCGTTGCTGTACGTGCTGTGGCGACTCGACGTCGCACGCGGCCGCGAGCGCACTCGGGCGTCAATCGAACTGCGCGAGCTGGCCGTGATCGAATAGGTTGCGGGCGTGAACCGCGTGATGACCGTTCGACGCCTGCGATGCCTGACGGGGTGGTGGCGCTGATGGCACGGTTCGGCCGGGTGCTCACGGCGATGGTCACGCCGTTCGACGGCGACGGTGAACTCGACGTCGACGCCGCGGTGGCCCTGGCGAAGTGGCTCGTGGAACAGGGCAACGAGGGTCTCGTCGTGGCCGGCACGACGGGCGAGTCGGCGACGCTGTCGATCGACGAGAAGCTGATCCTCTTCGAAGCCGTCGTCAACGCGGTCACCGTCCCGGTCATCGCCGGCACGACGGGGTCGAACACCCGCCACGACATCGGACTGACCGAGGAGGCCGGCCACCTCGGGATCGCCGGCATTCTCGGGGTGTGCCCGTTCTACAGCCGACCGTCGCAGGCAGGCATCGAGACGCACTTCCGTGCGATCGCCACCTCGACCGACCTTCCGGTCGTGCTGTACGACATCCCCAAGCGCACCGGCCGCAAGATCGAGAGCACCACGCTGGTCCGCCTCGCCAACGACGTCCCGAACATCGTTGCCCTCAAGGATGCAGCGGGCAATCCGGGAGCGACCGCTGCCGTCGCCGCGAACTGCCCCGACGGCTTCGAGGTGTACTCGGGAGACGACTCGATGACCCTGCCGCTGTTGGCCATCGGCGCGGTCGGTGCCATCGGCGTCGCGACCCACTGGTGTGCGCCCGACCACGTCGAGATGTTCGATGCCTGGGATCGTGGCGACGCGACGGCCGCTCGGTTGATCAACGCCCGCCAACTGGAGAGCTACGAGTTCGAGAACAGTGACGCGGCGCCGAACCCGGTACCGTCGAAGGCCATGTTGAGATCGCTCGGTCACGCTGTCGGGGAATGCAGGTCCCCGATGGGGCCGACGCCCCATGGACTCGAACACGCCGCTCGCGGTGTGTACGAACGCCTGGTCGCTGCCCGTGGCTGAGCGCCAGATGCCTGGTTCGACCGACCCGGCGACACCGGTCCGAATCGTGTTTCTCGGCGGGCTCGGCGAGATCGGACGCAACTGCATGGCGATCGAGCAGGGCGCCGCGGACGATCCCGACCGCACGATCATCCTCATCGACTGCGGGCTGATGTTCCCCGACGCGAACATGCACGGCGTCGATCTCATCCTGCCCGACTTCACCTACCTGCGCGAGAACGCCCAGCGGATCGCTGCGCTGGTGCTCACGCACGGCCACGAGGATCATGTGGGTGCGATCCAGTACCTGCTGCGCGACCGCGACGGCATCGGCGACCTGCGTGACGATCCCCTGCCGATCTACGGCGCTGCACTCACGCTCGGTTTGGCGCGCAACCGGATCGAAGAAGCCGGCCTGCTTCCCAAGACCGACATGCGTAAGGTCGCCGACGGTTCCACCGTCGACATCGGATCGCTCAAGGTCGAGTTCATCCCGGTCACGCATTCGGTGCCGCACGCTCATGCCATTGCCGTGCACACCGCTCAGGGCGTCGTGTTGCACTCGGGCGACTACAAGATCGATCTCACACCGGTCGATGCTCGCCGCACCGACCTGGCACGCCTCGGGCAACTCGCGAAGGAGCCGGGGATCCGGCTGCTCATGGCCGACTCGACCAACGCCGAGGAGGCCGGTTACTCGCCGAGCGAGACCAGTGTCGGAGCGGTGCTCACCGGGCTGTTCGCGGCGCATCGCGATCGCCGGATCGTGACGGCGAGCTTCGCCAGCCACCTGCACCGCATCCAGCAGATTGCCACGGCGGCGATCGCCGACGGCCGCAAGATCGCGACGCTCGGGCTGAGCATGAAGAAGAACGTGCGCCTCGGTCGCGAGCTCAAGGTGCTCGACATCCCCGAGTCGGCGATCATCGACATCGAGGAGATCGACAAGTACGAGCCCGGTCAGATCTGCATCATCTCCACCGGCTCACAGGGCGAGCCGATGTCGGCGTTGGGTCTGATGGCCCGGGGGGAGAACCGCTGGCTCAAGCTGGGAGAACACGACACCGTCGTCCTCTCGAGCCACGCCATTCCCGGCAACGAGAGCAACGTGAACGCGGTGATCGACGGTCTGATCCGGATGGGCGCCGAGGTCGTGCACTCCGGTGTGATGGATGTGCATGCAACGGGCCACGCCCAGGCCGACGAGATCAAGACGTACCTGTCCATCGTCAACCCCCAGTGGTTCGTGCCGATCCACGGCGAGTACCGCCACATGGTCGCCAACGCAAAGCTCGGCGAGCTGATGGGTGTGCCTCACGACCGGGTGATCCTGTGCGAGGACGGCGACGTGCTCGAGCTGAGCGCCGATGATCTGCGCCCCATCGGTCGGGTGCCGTCCGGGTACCTCTATGTCGACGGCATCGTCGGTGACGTCGGTCAGGGTGTATTGCGCGACCGCCAGAAGCTGGCAGAGGAGGGTGTGGTGGTCGTCGTGGTCACCGTCGACATCCAGACCGGCAAGGTGCTCGTCGGACCGGAGATCATCACCCGTGGGTGGGTGTATGCGCCCGAAGCGGAGGACCTGCTCGACGAGGCGTGCGACACGGTCGCCGACGCCGTCGAAGCATCGCTCGGCAAGGGGGTGCGCGACGTGGAGGCGCTCGAGCGCGACGTCCGTCGCGCGGCAGGCAAGTTCGTCAGCGAGCGCACCAAGCG
>JBGSII010000187.1:0-2642 GCA_041742555.1 Ilumatobacteraceae bacterium | reverse complement strand
GTCGAGCACGCCGACGGCACGGGGGACGATCACCGTGAGCGGGCCCGGCCAGGCCGCATCGATCAGGATGCGCGCCGACACCGGCAGTGTCGCCGCCCACTCGTCGACCTGCGCCACCGAGGCCAGATGGACGATCAGAGGATGGTCGGCGGGCCTTCCCTTCACCTCGAAGATCCGGGCGACAGCCTCAGGATTCGTCGCGTCGGCTGCCAAGCCGTAGACCGTCTCGGTCGGAATCGCCACGAGGCCCCCCGCGCTGACCGCCGCGGCAGCGCGCTCGACATCGGTGCTGACGAGATCTCCGCGTTCCATCGGTTTGGCCATCGTCCGCCTTCAGATCGCGTCGAGGAACTCGAGCGCCGCGTCGAAGAACCCGAACGACTCGGTCGTGGCGAAGTGGTCGACGTTGCGCAGCGTCTCGCACCGACCGTTCGGAAAGGCAGCCGCCAACCCGTCGCCGGGATGCACGAAGTCACGGTCACCGACGACGACGAGGACCGGACACGTCACCGTCGCGCACCCCTCGGGGGTGATCTCGGCGGACGGCGGCCGTTTCATCACGGCGGTGAGGGCGTCGATGTCGTTGCCCGGCTGGCTCGCGTACTGCGTGAAGAGGCGCACGGTGTTGTCGAGCGTCGACGGATCGCCACCGGCGGCGACGGATTCGAGTCCCGCCACGATGGAGCGCGTGCCCGACTCGTCACGGTCGAAGATGTTCGTGCCGACGCCGGCCAGCACGATCCGGTTGAAACGGTGTGGCTGGGCGATGGCAAGGCGCAGCAACGTCATCGCGCCGAGCGAGAACCCGATGGCATCGACCGGAGCGTCCGGGAGTGCACCCCGAATGCGTTCGGTGAGATCGGCGTAGGCGGCGGGATCGTGGGGCTTCGGTGCCGTTCCGTGGCCCAGCAGGTCGACGCCGATCACAGCGAGCCCCGCGTCTGCGAGCAGCGCGGTGAACCCGCTGCGCTGCCAGGTCGACTCGAACGACCCGCCCCAACCGTGCACGAGGACGACAGGCGGTGCGACGTGAGAGGTCATGGACGCGCCAGGCTAGGCCCTAGCCTGTGCTCGCTCGTCAAGCGGGCCGGGCCGGGGAGCCGGATGGTCCGGTCGACACGAGGAGGAACCGACATGCGCATGATCCACCCGGAACCGGGCTTCGACCTCACCTACAACGACGTCTTCATGGTGCCGAGCCTCTCCGACGTCCCGTCGAGGATGAGTGTCGACCTGCGCACGCCTGACGGCATCGGTACGACGATCCCGCTGGTGGTGTCGAACATGACCGCAGTTGCCGGGCGGCGGATGGCCGAGACGGTCGCACGGCGTGGCGGTATCGCGATCCTGCCCCAGGACATCCCCGTCGATGTCGTCGCCGGCGTGATCGACTACGTCAAGCGATGCCACACGGTGTTCGAGACGCCGATCACGCTCGGCCCGGACGCGACGATCGCGGACGCGCTCTCGCTGATCCACAAGCGTGCCCACGGCGCGGTGGTGGTCGTCGACGACGGGGTTCCGGTGGGCGTGTTCACCGAGCGCGACGGTGACGGGTTCGACCGGTTCACGCAGCTCGCGAATGTGATGAGCTCGAGCCTGCACATCCTGAGCCCCGACATCGAGCCCGCTGCGGCGTTCGACCACCTCGGCAGAAATCGCCTGCGAGTGGCACCGGTGGTCGATGACGGACGCCTGCTCGGCGTGATCACGCGTGAAGGCGCCCTGCGCTCGACGATCTACCAGCCGGCGGTCGACGCCGACGGTCGCCTGATGGTGGGCGTTGCAGTCGGGATCAACGGCGATCCGGCGGCGCGGGCGAAGGAACTGGTCGGCCACGGCGTCGACGTCCTGGTGATCGATACGGCGCACGGGCACCAGACCCGCACGCTGCACGCGATCGAGTCCGTCCGCGCCGCGCTGTCGGACGCCAAGATCGTCGCCGGCAACGTGGTCACGGCCGAGGGCACCCGCCAGCTGATCGAGGCAGGCGCGGATGTCGTGAAGGTGGGGGTCGGCCCCGGCGCCATGTGCACCACACGGATGATGACCGGTGTCGGGCGCCCGCAGTTCTCTGCAGTGGTCGAGTGCGCCGGTGAGGCCCGTCGGCTCGGTCGACACATCTGGGCCGACGGCGGAGTCCGATTCCCTCGCGACGTGGCACTCGCGCTCGCCGGGGGCGCGGCGAGCGTCATGTTCGGATCGTGGCTGGCAGGCACGTACGAGTCGGCCGCCGACACATTGCGCGACCCCGATGGCCGGCTGTACAAGGAGAGCTTCGGGATGGCCTCGAACCGGGCGGTCAAGCACCGCACCAAGGGCGATCACGGCTTCGAACGAGCCCGCAAGGAGCTGTTCGAAGAGGGCATCAGCACGTCGCGCATGTACCTCGATCCCGAGCGTCCGAGTGTCGAGGACATCATCGATCAGATCGTCGCGGGCCTGCGCTCCGCATGCACCTATGCGGGAGCCGACTCGATCTCCTCGTTCCAGGACCGAGCGGTCGTCGGCGTGCAGAGCACGGCCGGCTACGACGAAGGCCGCCCGCTCGGAGTGTCGTGGTGAGCGCTCGGAACGACACGCCGCTGCGGCCCCTCGTGATCGCCATCGATGGGCCGGCGGGCGCCGGCAAGAGCACGGTC
>JBGSII010000186.1:0-4407 GCA_041742555.1 Ilumatobacteraceae bacterium | reverse complement strand
GGCGGCCAGATGGCGGCCGTTGATCGGCAACGGTGCGGCGGCGCGCTGCAACAACTGGCGGGCACGGGCGACGCCATCGGGTTGCTCGCCGATCAATCTGCGCAGCTGCGCCACTGCACCGTCAGCTCGCGCTGCTCGGATCGTGTCGGCATCGGTGCGGGTCCATGCCAACTGCACCATCGGTACGACGACGGCGGCGCTGAACACGCCGAACGCGGCGGCGATCACCTCACCGGGGACTTGGCCGAGCAGGCTCCCACGACTCGCAAAGTAGGCCGGTCCGTCCGGCAACGCCACGCCATTGGCGTCACCGGGGCTGGGGTCGAACCCGAGCGCGACGTAGTTGGCGTGGCATTCGGGCGAGAAGTACACCTGCCCGACCACCGGTTCGAGCACCGATCCCAGGCGGCGGGCGAGGTGGGACGTCGTCGAGATCTCCATGGCCTGCCACCGTACGCGGCAATCCGCCAGCACTACGGTCTGGACGCATGAGCGAACGAACCGTCGTCCTCGTCCACGGCAACCCGGAGACCGCTGCGATCTGGCGTCCGCTGACCGCTGCCCTCCACGAGCGAGGGCGGGCCAGTGTGGTTGCGTTGTCGCCTCCCGGTTTCGGTGCGCCCGTACCGGACGACTTCGACCCCACGATGGAGAACTACGCCGAATGGCTGGTCGGCGAACTCGAGGGGATCCGAGCGAGTGGATCGGAGATCGACCTACTCGGTCACGATTGGGGCGCCGGACACGTCTACGGTGCGCTCGCCCGCCGCCCCGACCTCGTACGGACGTGGACGGGCGACATCGCCGGTGTTCTCCACAGCAACTACGTGTGGCACGACATGGCGCAGGCGTGGCAGACGCCCGAGATCGGCGAGCAGGTGATCGAGGCACTGACTGCGGGCAATCCCGACGACCGCGTGGCGATCTTCACCGGGCTCGGGCTGCCAGGCGACATCGCCGCCGAACTCGGCGCAGCCGCGGACGCCGCGATGGGTCGATGCATCCTGGGGCTCTACCGGACGGGGGCCCAGCCCATGGTCGGCGAACTCGGCGATCGCCTCGCAGCGATGGAGCTCCCGCCGGGCTTGATCGTCGATGCCGAACTCGACGAGTACGTGTCATCGTCGTTGTCGAACGAGATTGCCGTTCGTTTGAGCACCGAGGTGCTCCACCTCGACGGCCGCGGACACTGGTGGATGGTGTCCGACATCGGCCCCGTCGCCGACGCCCTCGTCGACTTCTGGTCAGCCCACTGACGGACTCACTCGACGGGGAGGCCGAGGTTGCGGGCGATGACGAGTCGCTGGATCTCGCTCGTGCCCTCGCCGATCTCGAGGATCTTGGCGTCCCGGTAGAACCGGACGATCGGTGTCTCCTCCATGAAGCCCATGCCGCCGAACACCTGCGTCGCCAGCCTGGCAGCGTCCATCGCCGCTTCGGTCGAGTAGAGCTTGGCCATCGCGGCCGCCTGGCCGATCGGACGGCCCTGGTCCTTGAGCCACGCCGCCTTGTAGGTCAGGTTGTGCGCGTTCTCGACCTGGACCGCGAGATCGGACAGCTGGAACGCCAGGCCCTGGAACCGCCCGATCGGGCCGCCGAACGCATGACGCTCGCGCGCGTACTCGACGGAGGCGTCGAGGCACGCTCTCGCCGAACCGAGCGCCAGTGCCGAGATGGCGATGCGTCCGTCGTCGAGGATCGACAGGAAGTTGCGGAATCCCTGACCGGGTGCGCCGAGCAGGTGCTCGGCTGGAATGCGGCAGTCGATGAAGGTGATGCCGTGCGTGTCGCTGGCGTGCCAGCCGAGCTTGTCGTAGGCGGGCTCGATGATCATTCCTGGCGTCCCTGCCGGCACCACGAACGCCGAGATGCCGTCGTCGGTACGAGCGGTCACGGTGACGATCGAGGTGATGTCGGTGCCGCAGTTGGTGATGAACGCCTTCGAGCCGTTCAGCACCCACTCGTCCCCGTCGAGCACAGCGCGGGTGCGGGTCGCTCCGGCGTCGGATCCACCGTCCGGTTCGGTGAGCCCGAAGGCGCCGAGCGACCGGCCCGCCACGAGATCGGGAAGCCATCGATCACGTTGGTCGTCGGTCCCGAAGCGGAAGATCGGGTTCGCCCCGAGGCCGACCCCGGCCGAGAGCGTGATACCCATCGACTGATCGACCCGTCCGAGTTCCTCGATGGCGACACACAGCGACGCGAAGTCGCCGCCACCTCCGCCCCACTGCGCGGGGAACACGATTCCGAACAGCCCGAGATCGCCCATCGCGTGCACCACGTCGACGGGAAAGTGACGGGTCCGATCCCACACGGCTGCGTGCGGAGCCACCTCCTGCTCGGCGAACTCCCGCACGGTCGCCCGCAGCAGTTCGTGGTCGTCACTCAGTTCCCAGCTCATCGTCGGCGACGCTACTGCCGGCGGCGCCGAGCCGGCGTTGCCTAACGTGACGGTGTGCGCCTGCGTCCGGTCGTCCTGATCATCGGTGCGCTGGCGATCGTGACCGGGTGCACGGGCGCCTCCGCCTCCGGCTCGGACTCGGCCACCTCGTCGACGGCCTCGACGGCCTCGACCGCGACACCATCGACGACATCGACCACATCGACGACATCGACGACCACCTCGACGACATCGACGACCTCGACGACATCGACGACCTCGACCACATCGACCACCACGACAGTCGAGCCGTTACCCGATCCGGCGATGCCGAATGCCAACGAAGCGTTCGACCGCCTCGCCCGAGCGAACGACGCCGTCACGATGACCGTGATTCGCGACCGCCGGACTGTGCTCAGCCGAGCCTCGGGCTCCACGATCGACGGCGCGGCGGCCACGTCCGACTCGCCGATGGTCGTTGCGAGCGTCGGCAAGCTCTTGACCGCGATGATGATCGCGCGGCTCGATGCGGCCGGATCGATCGACGTCGACGCGCCGACGCCGTGGACGGACATGGTGATGCCCGCTCACCCCGGATGGGCCGACGTGACACCGCGGGAACTGCTCGCCCACACCTCGGGGATGCCGGTCGCCCGGCAGGCATGGTTCGAAGGAGGCACCGACTGTGCCGGTTTCCTGCCCTCGCTGCTCGACCGGCCGCCGACGAGCACCCGTGGTCGGTGGACGTATTCGAACGGCAACTACTGCGCGCTCGGCCTGCTCGTCGAGATGGCGACGGGAGGTCCGCTCGACGAAGCGGCCCGGGCAATCGTGTTCGACCCGATCGGGACTGCGGGGGTGCATCTCACCACAGGCGGCCAGTTTCCGTCGGACGTCGCATATCGCCCCGGTGTCGAGCGGTTGTCCCGGCTCGGCGGCGCAGGGGCGTTCATCGCATCAACCGATGACTTGGCGTGGGCCTTCGCCGCCGTGACCCCGACGGACCTCGAGCTGCTCACCTGGCCCGGCGTGATCGTCGACCAGTACGGCTGGGGTCACACCGGGTCGGTCGACGGGGCGCTGTCGTGTCTCTGGGTCCTCGAGGGCGGCCGCACCATCGTCGTTGCGACCGTGGCCGGCGGCTCCCCGTCGACCGGGGGCGGCGTCTGCGACCGGGTGGTCCCAGCGATCGCCACCGACCTCGGCATCGGCCTCGGCACTCCCGACCGCTCCCCGCCCTGAGCGTTACATCTGGGGTCTGACCCCAGATGTAACGCTCAGGCGAGATCCCAGCGTTGGCGGGCAGCCGTGATCGTGGGGAGGCCGACGTCGCCCGCCGACGCCTCCTCGGGTCGGTACGACTCACCGACCAGCGCCGACAGCGTCGCGCCCGTCGACAGCGACAGCGCATCGAAGTCGTAGCCGCCTTCCAACACGACGACGGTCCGACGAGCGGGAGCGAGTTCTTGGAGCCTCGTCGCCAGGTCGGCGTAGTCGGTCGAGGTCAACTCCAGGCCCGCCAACGGATCGTTGCGGTGGGCGTCGAATCCGGCGGAGATGAACAGCCAGTCCGGAGCGAACCGGTCGACGACGGGAGCGATGACCTCGTCGACGGCTCGGCGATAGACGTCGCCTCGAGTCCCCGCTGGGAACGGCAGGTTGAGGTTCGACATCGGAGCGCTCGGCCCGCCCGTTTCATCGGCGCGACCACTGCCCGGATAGAGCGGATACTCGTGCGTCGACACATAGAGCACGTTCGGGTCGTCGTAGAAGATGTCCTGCGTGCCGTTGCCGTGGTGGACGTCCCAGTCGATGATCGCGACCCGTCGTCCGGCGGCCGCCACCTTCGCGGCGGCGACCGCGACGTTGTTGATCAGACAGAACCCCATCGCGCGATCGGGCACGGCGTGGTGTCCGGGTGGGCGACCTGCCGCGAACGCGACGTCGCACGAACCAGCTTCCAGTGCGTCGACCGCCTCCAGAACGGCGCCCGCTGCACGCAGCGCGGTGGTCCACGAGCCCGCCGC
>JBGSII010000185.1:0-31946 GCA_041742555.1 Ilumatobacteraceae bacterium | reverse complement strand
GCAGTCCGGCACCTTCCGCGCTGTGGCGTTCGTGCGGGTCGGCGAGACCGTCGAGTCGCACCGGCATCGGTGCCGGCCGGTAGACGGCGTGAAGGTGTCCGTGACGGGTCGTTCGGGGCGGCTGTTGATTGGGCACCGAACTCACTGTCCGGTCGCCCTCGTGGGGCGCAGTCGCGGTCAACGACCTGATGGACAGCACCGGGCACGGCGGCACGGTGGCAGCCATGTTCGAACGCGATGACGAGGATCGCTGCCCGCCGTTGGGCGGGGTCTCAGGCGCTTCGCAATGCGCGCGGCCTGTGTTTTCTGGCGAGAACGTGTGAACGTTCCCACTCAGCCGTGTCGGAGGGGGGACTTGAACCCCCACGCCCATTAGTAGGGCACTAGCACCTCAAGCTAGCGCGTCTGCCATTCCGCCACTCCGACGTGGTTGTGGGTCCGTGACTGTATCTGGCCGCTGGCGCGACTCCACTCAGACCATGAGGAACGGAAGTGCCAACACGGTGAAGATCCAGATCAACGCGAACACGAACGTGATTCGGTTGAGGTTCCGTTCCGCCGCTGACGATCCGAGTGCCGCCCCACCACCACCACCGAACATGTCCGACAGCCCGCCGCCGCGGCCGCTGTGCATCAGAATGCCGGCGATCAGCGCAGCCATCGCGACGATGTTGATCACGAGGGTGATGTAGAGCATGACGTCACGCACGGTCAACGAGCCTACCGGTCACGAGGTTCGCTCAGGCGCCCACCGCTTGCGCCGGTACATCCAGGTCGGTACCACGTTGTCACTCGGCCGCATCCCGAGCCCGTGGTCGACGTTCCAGCTCCGCAGCAGCGAGTCGAGTCGGTCGTACTCCCCGCCTGACTCGACACGGTCGACCAGCAGGTAGTTCCGCCTGCCCACGACGGCGGTCAGTCCACCGGGGGCGAAGCCGCGTTGCGCAACCCGGATCGAGGGCCGCGCCCTCGTCAAGGCCGTGACCGCCTCCCATCGGATCACGTGGTGCCGCGCGAGTGCTCGTCGCTGCACGCCGTCGATGCTGAAGCGGGTCGAGATCGGGTAATCGACGACGACACCGACCAGAAACACCAACCCGACGATCAGCAGTCCGACCGGAACAACCCGTACACCGACCCCGGCAACCGAGACCACGCCGGCGACGAACACGGCAGTCGCTCCGAGATAGCTGAGCAGGATGCCGCGCCAGCCCGAGTGGAGGGTCAGCTGCTCGACGTGCTCCGCAGTCACGGGCGCGACGTCAACCCGCTTCGACGCGCTGCAACAGTGACTCGCCTTCGGTCAGCGGGAAGTGACACGCCACTTCATGGCCGGGCGAGATCTCGACGAGCTGTGGCGTCTCGGTCCTGCAGCGATCCTGAGCGAGCGGACACCGTGGATGGAACCGACAGCCCGATGGCGGGTTCGCCGGACTCGGCACATCGCCCTGCAGCAAGATGCGCTGACGCGTACGCTCGCGGCGCGGATCCGCGATCGGCACCGCCGACAGCAACGAGTGGGTGTACGGGTGCGCCGGAGCCTCGTAGAGCGTGGTGCTGTCAGCGATCTCGGCAACGCAGCCCAGATACATGACCATGACGCGATCACTGGTGTACCGCACGACCGAGAGGTCGTGAGCGATGAACATGTAACTGAGCTGGAACTCGTCCTGGATCTCGTCGAGCAGATTCAGCACCTGGGCCTGGATGCTGACGTCCAACGCGGAAACGGGCTCGTCCAGCACGATGAGCTTGGGCCGCAGCGCGAGCGCCCGGGCGATGCCGATGCGCTGACGTTGGCCGCCGGAGAACTCGTGGGGATACCGGTTGCCGTGCTCGGCGAGCAGGCCGACCCGCTCGAGCAGGTCGCCCGAGCGCTCCCGCGCCTCCTTCTTGCCGATGCCGTGGATCCGCATCGGCTCGCTGACGGTGTCGCCGATCGGGAGCCTCGGATTGAGCGAGGCGTACGGATCCTGGAACACCATCTGCATCGAGGCGCGCAGGTGGCGCAGGCGTCGCCGCGACGCCGTCGTGACGTCCTCGTCGCCGTACATGACCGTCCCCGAGGTCGGCTCGACCAGGCGCAGGATCGAGCGTCCGAGGGTGCTCTTGCCACACCCGGATTCGCCGACGATGCCGAGCGTCTCGTTCGGATACACGTCGAGCGTCACATCGGACAGCGCCTTGACGGATCCGACCTGGCGGCGGAACACCCCGGCGCGGATCGGGAACTCCTTGACGAGGTTGCGCACCCGCAGCACGGGAACGTCAGCGTCCATCGCTGTCGATGCGCCGACCACGGCCTCGGAGGTCGTCACACCATCACCTCGCTGCTCGGGTACAACTCGGCGACTCGGTGGCACCGGCTCGCGTGCGTGCCCACCAGTTCCTCGAGCTGCGGAACCGATTCGGCACACGCATCCACCGCGTGGGCGCAGCGAGGCCGGAACGGACATCCCGAAGGGGGCTTGAGCAGACTCGGCGGGTTGCCCGGAATCGGATGGAGTTCCTCCTTCTTGCCGTCGAGGTCGGGGATCGAATCGAGCAGCGCCGTGGTGTACGGATTCGACGTCTCGTAGAAGATCTCGTCGACCGTCCCCGTCTCCATCACGCGGCCGCCGTACATCACCTGCACACGATCGGCGCTGCCGGCGACGACGCCGAGGTCGTGCGTGATCAGCATCATCGCCGAACCGGTCTCCTGCTGGACGTCACGCAGCACCTCCATCACCTGCGCCTGCACCGTCACGTCGAGCGCCGTCGTGGGCTCGTCGGCGATCAACAGCTTCGGATCGTTGGCGATGGCCATGGCGATCATCGCCCGCTGGCGCATGCCGCCGGAGTACTCGTGCGGGTACTGCGTCGCGCGAGCCTTCGGGTCGGGCACACCCACCAGGTTGAGCAGGTCGACCGCTCGCTCCCATGCCCCCTGCTTGGTGACGGAGCTGTGCAGCCGGATCACTTCGACGATCTGATGCCCGACCGAGAAGACGGGGTTCAGCGCCGTCATCGGATCCTGGAAGATCATGGCGATATCCTGGCCGCGTATCGAGCGCATCTCGTCGTCGCTCATGCTCAGGACGTCACGACCGTCGAAGGTCACCGATCCGGTGATGTCGGTGTTCTTGGGGTGCAGCTGCATCAGGGCCAGCGCGGTCACGGACTTCCCCGAACCCGACTCGCCCACCACGGCGAGCACTTCGCCAGGTCGGATGTCGAAGCTCGCATCGATCACGGCATGCACGACGCCGTCGGGCGTGCGGAACGAGACGTTCAGATCCCGGACGGACAACAACGGTTCGGGAGTCATCGTCAGCCCCGCTCGGTCTTCGAACGGGGATCGAGTGCGTCACGCAGGCCGTCTCCGAGGAAGTTGACGCACAGCACGATCCACACGATGCAGAACCCTGGGATCAACACCCGAATCGGGTCGCTCTCGATGCTTCCCTTCGCATCGGCGACCAGAGTGCCGAGCGACGCGTTGGGCGGCTGCACACCGAGACCGAGGAACGACAGGGTGCTCTCGAGCACGATGGCCGTGCCGAGGAGCAGGGTCACCTCGACCGCGACGGCCCCGACGACGTTCGGCAGCACGTGGCGCCCGATGATCCGTGTGTTGCCGGCACCGGCGGCGCGCGCAGCCAGGATGAACTCCTGTTCCTTGATCGACAGCACGACGCCTCGGACGACTCGTGCAATCCGGGTCCACAGCAACAGGGTCAACACGACCGACAACCCGATGGCGTCGCGACCGAAGTTCTGCGAGAACACCGACAGCACGATCAGCGCGGGCACGATCAGCACCAGGTTGGTCAACGCCGAGATCACGGCATCGATCCACCCACCGAAGAAGCCCGCGATCGCTCCGAGGAGCGTCCCCAGCGCTGTCGCCATGACCGCGACGAGAAAGCCGATGTACATCGAGTACCTGCCACCCTGCGCGGTGCGCACGAACAGGTCGCGGCCGATCTCGTCGGTCCCGAACCAGTGCTCACGAGAGGGACCCTGGAGCCGGTCGGCGATGTTGCGTTCGTCGAATGCGTAGTCGCTGAACATCGGCCCGACGATGAAGAGCACCATGATGAGGACGAGGCCGACGGCGCCGACGATGGCCATCTTGTGGCGCCGAAAGCGACGCCAGGCGAGCCGTCCGAACGACTGCGGCACCGTCGTGAGGCCTTCGACCTCGCCGGGAACGAAGATCGGAACTCGTCGAGGCGGCTCGGAGATCGTCTGGACGTCGTCGAGTGTGTCTGCCATGGCTCCTACCCCAGCCTGATCCGTGGGTCGAGGACGCCGTACATCACGTCGGCGATCAGGTTGAAGATGACAGTGATGAGGCCGGTGAACAAGACGATGCCGAGAATGAGATCGAGATCGGTGTCACCGAGCGCCGTGAGGAACGCCGGGCCGAGCCCCGGCCACGAGAAGATCGACTCGGTGACGATCGATCCGCTCAGCAGCGCCGACAAGCTGAGCGCCCAGAGCGTGACGAGCGGGATGAGCGCGTTGCGCAGCGCGTGCTTCCAGACCACCGTTCGCTCGTTCAGCCCCTTTGCCCGAGCGGTGCGGATGTAGTCCTGGTTGAGCGTCTCGAGCATCGAGGCTCGCCCGAAGCGGGAGTCGGCGGAAATGGACAGGATCACGAGACACAGCAGGGGGAGGGCCATGTCGCGTAGGAGTTCGCCCAGACCCTCGCCGGATTTTCGACCGGTGTTGAACGGTTTGACGCCGAACCAGTTCTCGAGCTGCACGCCGAGAACGTTCTGGATGAGCAGCGCGAGCACGAACGACGGGAAGGCGAGCCCGATGAAGGCGAGCGCCGTGAAGAAGTAGTCACCGAAGGTGTACTGGCGGCGCGCCGAGTACACCGAGAGCAACAGCGCGATCGACGCGCTGATGAGAAACGCCGGCACGGCGAGCAGCGCGGTGTTCCATCCGCGGTCCTTGATGACGTCCCAGACGGGTTCACCGATGGAACTGGAGTCACCCAGGTCGCCACGCAGGATCTGGCCGAACCACACGAACGGCCGCACGATGATCGGCACGTCGAGGTTGTACACCTCGGTGATCCGGTCGAAGCCATCTTGGCAACGCGGCAGGCAGAGGTAGAAGTCGGCGCGGGGGTCGGAGGTCATCGACACCCCGACGAACACCAGGTACAGCGCGATGATCAGCAGCGGGATCGTGACGAGTACTCGGCGGGTGATGTAGGCGAACAAGGTCGGAGCCTCAGATCGGACGGTCGAGAGCAGGAGTACAGGTCGGGGACCCACCGAAGCGGGTCCCCGACCAGTACATCACAGGTTGCTGATCAGTTCGCGAACTGGAAGTCGGCGACGTTGGTCAGCGGACCGGCACCCTGGGCGTCGGGAGCGACGCCGGCGGCTGCGAGGTCAGAGGTGTAGCCGTAGAACGACGGCTTCTGCGTGATCGGCAGGAGGAACAGACCGTTGGGGTCGACCTCCAGCGTGGTCACGTACTGGTTGAGCTCGTTGTAGCAGTCAGCACGGGCGTCGTCGTCGACGGTTGCGTCGCACTCGGCAGCCTTGGTGTTGAACTCCTCGTTGTCCCAGCCGTACGGGCTCTCGCCGACGCCGATGCTGTAGTTGGGGCTGCCGCCACCGGGCCACGGGCCACCGACCCACGCGAACTGGGCGATGTCCCAGATCTCGCAGTTGCCCTCGGCACCAGCACTGAGCGAGCACGCCAGGGCGTCCTCGCTGAACGGCTGGGCGCCGAAGTAGTCGGCGCCTTCGACGTTGTCGATGACGATGTCGATGCCGGCATCGGCGTACTGGGCCTGGATGAGTTCCTGCTGGATCTCACGCAGGCGGTTGCCACCGGTCGTGCCGACCCGCAGGCTCAGCACGCCGTCTTCGGGGTGCTCGTAGATGCCATCGGCGTTGAGGGCGTAGCCCGCCGACTCGAGCGCTGCAGCTGCAGACTCGACGTCGCCAGCACCGTAGCCGGCTTCGCCGGCGTGGTCGACGTAGGTCGACTGGTTGGACAACCAGTAGACGTTGCCGAGGCCTTCGGCCGGCAGGGTGTCGCCGAACAACGGCGTGTACAGGCCTTCCATGACCTCCTGCTTGTTCATGGCGAACGCCATTGCCTCACGAACCTCGGGCTTCTTGAGGTGCACGTTCTGGGTGTTGAGACCCCAGTGCTCGAACACCGGTCCGGCTTCGCTGGACACGGTGAATCCCTCGGTCGACGCGAGGTCCTCGAACGCCAGCTGTGGCTGGGTCATGATGATCTGTGCTTCTCCGGCCTTCAGCGCGTTGATCTGCGCGTCGGTGTCGGTGACGAAGTTGATCTGCACCCCGTCGACAGAGGCGACACCCTTGTTCGTGGCGTCGGGGCTGTTCGAGCCGTGGTAGCCGTCGTTGCGCACCAGGTTCAACTGGACGCCCTTGTCCCACGACTCGAAGATCATGGGGCCGGACGACGGGATGATCGTGCCGTCGGCGAGCGTCCACTCGCGAAGCGCCTCGTTCAGCTCGTTCGCTGCCTCGACCGGGTCGGCCGAGAAGACATGGCTCGGGTAGATCTCGCTCAGGATGGCCGGGTAACCGGCGAAGAACGCCGACCACGTCACGGTGAACTGGGTCGGGCTGTCGACGGTGAACTCGGTGACCGTGTCGTAGCCGACGCGGCTGCCGAGCAGGTACACGTAGGCGGGCTCGCCCTCGTCATCCGTGCCGTCGGTCGCCATGATGGCGTCGAAGGTGAACTTGACGTCGTCGGCCGTGAGGTCGTCGCCGTCGCTCCAGATGAGCCCGTCACGCAGCGTGTAGACGCCAGTGACGGAGCCATCGTCGTTCTCGGTGATCTCGGCCTCGGAAGCGAGCAGTTCCGGGTAGAACTCGGTCGCGCCCGAGACGCCGTACAGGCCCTCGAGGATCGGTGAGCGGATCCACGAGACGATCGAGAGGTTGTTCTCGGGATCGTCGAGGTGCAGGTCGGGCGGCTCCTGCTCGTGCGCCCAGATCAGGGTGCCACCATCGGCACCCTCGACCGGCTCGCCGTCGGTGGTCTCGGTCTCGCCGTCTGTCGTCTCGGTTTCGCCGCCGGCGTCGGTGCCCTCGGGTGCGCTGGTGTCGTCATCGCTGCCACAGGCTGCGAAGATCAACGCCGACGCGGCCGCGACGGCGAGGAGCTTGGCGCTCCGTCGTGTCGTGTTCACGTATGTGTCCTCCTGGAAGATGGATATGTTGCAGGGAAGTCGTGTGTCACGGGAACCGCCCGGCTGAGCCGGCGTTCGACCGTGGCTGAACACCTTCGAGCCCCCTCCCCGGTGACTCGAAGCCCTGCGACCATATCAGCCCCGGCTACCACTCGGTAGCCACCCCTGTTTCGCCTGTGTGAAAAGTCAAACCACCCGGCGCGGCCAACTGTCACACCGTGCCGGGTCAAACGTGACAGTTCAGGAGCCGAACTGGACGATCTTGGCGAATTCGTCGGGGTCGAGGCTGGCGCCGCCGACCAGAGCGCCGTCGATGTCGGGCTGCGCCATCAATTCGGTGGCGTTGGACGCCTTGACCGACCCGCCGTACTGGATCCGCACGGCATCAGCAGTCGCGTCGTCGGCGAGATCGCGGATCTTGCCCCGAATGGCTGCACAGACGGCCTGCGCGTCATCCGACGTCGCCGTCTTGCCGGTGCCGATCGCCCAGATCGGTTCATAGGCGATCACGAGCGACGCGATCTGGTCCTTGGTGCGTCCCGCGAGTCCCGCCTCGATCTGGCCGAGCACCTTCGACTCGGTCTCGCCGGCCTCACGCTCGGCCAGCGTCTCGCCACAACACATGATCGGCGTCATGTGATGGGCCTGGATCGCGGCCACCTTCTTGTTGACCATCTCGTCGGTCTCGCCGAACAACTCGCGCCGCTCGGAGTGCCCGACGATCACGTACATGACGTTCAGCTTCTCCAGGAACGCCGGCGACACTTCACCGGTGAACGCCCCGGTGTCCTCCCAGTGGCAGTGCTGGGCTCCGAGATGGAACTCGAAGTCCTCGGTCTCGATCACCGTCTGGATGCTGCGGATGTCGGTGAACGGTGGGTGGATGCTCACGTCGAGGTCCTCGAACGTCTCCTTGTGCACGAGGTAGTGGAGCTTCTGCACGGTCTGAATCGCCTCGAAGTGATTGAGGTTCATCTTCCAGTTGCCGGAGATCAGTGGACGTCGGGTCATCGCATGCCCTTTCGCAGTGCGTCGAGACCCGGCAGATCACCGTTCTCGAGGAGTTCGAGGCTGGCACCGCCACCGGTGGAGACGTGGTCGACCTCGTCGTCGAGGCGGAACTGCGAGAGCGCCGCCGCCGAATCGCCGCCGCCGACGACGGTGAACGCCTTGGTGTCGGCCATCGCCTGCGCGACCGTGCGCGTGCCGGACGCGAACCGCTCGTCTTCGAACATGCCCATCGGGCCGTTCCAGAACACCATTCGGGCATCCATGATCACGTCGGTGAACGCCGCCGCCGAGCCGGGGCCGATGTCGAACCCCTTGGCGCCGTCGGGCAGACGGGTTCCGAACGTGGCGTATTCGCCGTCGGCGGTCGTGCCGGTGATGTCCTCGGGCAGGTGGATCGTTTTGCCCTTCGCCCCCGCGTCGGCGAGCAGACGCCGGCAGGTGTCGACCTGATCGGGCTCGAACAGTGAGTCGCCGATCGGGTTGCCCTGCGCAGCGAAGAACGTGAAGCACATCGCCCCACCGATCACCAGCGAGTCGACGACCTCGAGCAACGCCTCGACCACCCCGAGCTTGTCGGAGATCTTGGCGCCGCCGAGCACGGCGACGAACGGGTGCCTCGGCTTGTTGCGCAGGCCGAGGAGCACCTCGACCTCCTTCTGCAGGAGCCGTCCCATCGCCGAGGGCACGAACTGTGGCGGCCCGACGATCGACGCGTGCGCACGGTGCGACGCGCCGAACGCGTCGTTGACATAGCCGTCGATTCCCTCGACCAGTGTCGCCACGAATGCTGGATCGTTCGACGTCTCGCCCGGGTCGAACCGCAGGTTCTCGAGGAGCTCGACGCCGGGCGCGAGTTCGGCGAGCCTCGCCCGGACCGGATCCATCGAATACTTCGGATCCGGCGCACCCTTCGGACGGCCGAGGTGGCTTGCCGTGACCACGGTTGCTCCGCGGTCGGTGAGCCACACGATCGTCGGCAGGGCCGCACGGATCCGGAAGTCGTCGGTGATCATCGTCTCGCCCGAGGAGTCGTCAAGCGGCACGTTGAAGTCAGTACGCACGAGGATCCGCTTGCCCGACAGATCGCCGAGCCGTGCTTCCAGATCCTCCAGGACGGGGATCTCGCTCATGACCGCCGCGGCCTCAGCGCTTGACTTTGGCGCCGGTGAACATCGTCAGGTCGACGAGGCGGTTCGAGTAGCCCCACTCGTTGTCGTACCAGCCGTTGATCTTCACGAGCTTGCCCATGCTCATCGTGAGCCCGGCGTCGAAGATGCACGAGTGCGGGTCGGTGACGATGTCGCTCGACACGATCGGGTCCTCGGTGTACTTGAGGACGCCCTTGAGCTCCTTCTTGCTGGCCGCCTCGAACGCCGCATTGATCTGCTCGACCGTGGCGGCCTTCTTCAGGTTGACGGTGAAGTCGGTGAGCGAGCCGGTCGGCGTCGGCACGCGCAGCGCGGTGCCGTCGAGCTTGCCCTTCATCGACTGCATGACCAGCGAGGTGGCCCGGGCGGCGCCGGTGGAGGTCGGCACGATGTTGATCGCGGCGGCGCGGGCGCGGCGCAGGTCGCTGTGGGGGCCGTCGACGAGGCTCTGGTCGCCTGTGTAGGAGTGCACCGTGGTCATCAGACCCTGCTCGACGCCGAAGTTGTCGTCGAGCACCTTGACCATCGGGACGAAACAGTTCGTGGTGCAGCTGGCGTTGGAGATCACCTTGTGCTGGCTGATCCGGAAGTCCTTGTGGTTGACGCCGTAGACGAACGTGGCGTCGGCGTTGGTGCAGGGCGCCGACACGATCACGAGGGGCGCCCCGCCATCGAGGTGGGCGCTCGCCGCGTCACGGGTGTTGAAGAAGCCGGTCGATTCGACCACGACGTCGACGCCGAGGTCGCCCCAGGGAAGGTCGGCCGGGTTGCGCTGGCTGAGCACCTGGAGCGTGTCGCCGCCCACCTTGATGCTCGACTTGGTCGCCGTGACCTTCTCGGGGAAGCGCCCGAGCACCGAGTCGTACTTGAGCAGATGCGCCATCGTGTCGATCGACCCGAGGTCGTTCACCGCCACGAAGTCGATGTCGGCGCCGCTCGCTTTGGCGGCGCGGAAGAAATTGCGTCCGATGCGTCCGAAACCGTTGATGCCGACGCGGATCGTCATGACTGATGCCTCCTGGCGTGTGGGGGGAACGACGTTGTTCACCTCCGACTGTAGTTCGTCCGCGGCTCGGGCCGCCCAACCCCCACTCCCCCGCCGTTGGCGTGCGTATCCGGACGGGACGGGCCAGCGGGATCCGCACGCAAACGACGGTTTCGGGTGCTCGGGCAGGGGCTCAGCGCGAGACGTCGCGGTGGGAGGTCCGCACGGCGACGCCGCGCTGGCGAAGGCGAGCAGCGAGTTCCTCGGCGACGGCGATCGATCGGTGTCGACCACCGGTACAGCCGATCGCGACGGTCAGATAACTGCGGCCCTCGGCCTGGTACTGAGGAACGAGCGAGGCCAGCAGCTCGTCGAACCGATCGACGAACGACGAACCCACCGACGTTTCCAACACGAAGTCGCGCACCTTGGGGTCGTGGCCGGTCAGCGGCCGCAGATCGTCCTCCCAGTGCGGATTGGGGAGGAACCGGACGTCCATCACGATGTCCGCGTCGAGGGGCAGGCCGTGCTTGAACCCGAAACTCTCGACGGCGACCTGCAAGCGTGATCCGGTTGCGGTGTCGAAGGCATGGTCGATGCGTTCCTTGAGCTGATGGATGTTGAGGTCGCTCGTGTCGATGACCAGGTCCGACGCCGCCCGAACCGGCTCGAGCATCGAACGCTCGAGTTCGATCGACTCGACGAGTCCCTCGGCGTGATCGGCGAGCGGGTGGCGCCGACGCGTTGCGTCGTAGCGCCGCACCAGTTCGGGCGTCGAGGCGTCCAGGAACACCATGCGCAGGTCGTGGCCGTCGGCACGGAGTTCACCGACCTTGGTGAGTACCTCGGTGTGCTGGCGCCCGGCAACCAGCGCCAGCCGCTCGATGTCGCTGCCCGGCTTCGCCGCCAGTTCGACGATCGTCCCGATCAACGCCGTCGGCAGATTGTCGACCACGAACCAGCCCAGATCCTCCAGCACGTCGGCCACCCCGGACCGCCCCGCGCCGGACAGCCCGGTGATCAGCACGATGTCGGCCACGGTGCCACCCTACCGATCGCCGCCCATCCACCCGATCCACCCTCCCGCTCCCAGTTGCGATGAGCGAGACGACCGCATACGGCACGCTTCGCTCATCGCACGCTGATTGGAAGTCGTCGGCAGTGGTCAGGTGCGGCGGAGGCGGAGGTAGAGCAGGCGCGGGATTGCGGCGGCCGCCGCGTATTCCTCCGCGCGGGCGAGGAAGCCATCCGGCGGGATCGGCTCGATCATGTGCTCGAGTACGAGACCGTGGTCGGCAAGGGCGTTCAGATAACGCGAGAGCGGTCGGTGGACGAATCGGATGAACACCCCGTGCTCGACCTGCTCGACGAAGCTCTGCTCGGCGAGATACGGACCGACGCGCCAGTACTGCTCCGGTGGATCAACGGTGTGATCGTCGATCCAGTAGCTCCCCGGCGTCTGCAGCAGCGGGTGATTGAGGAAGAACGAAAATCGACCGCCGGGACGCAGGACCCGGGCGAGCTCGGAAATCGCTGCGTCGACGTCGTCGATGTGCTCGAACACCAGACACGCGACCGCCGCATCGAAGCTCGTCCCGGCGAACGGCAGCTCGGCGGCACCCGAACGGACGTACTCCGCTCCCCCGCCACGCTCCTGGGCGACGGCGATCTGGTTCCACGTCGGGTCGATCCCGACCACGGCTGACCCTGCGGCCGCCATCATCCGGCTGATCTGGCCGTCGCCGCAGCCGACGTCGAGAATCCGCCCGTACCCGGACAGCTCGGCGAGTGCCATCGGCAGGATCTGCTCGACGTACTCGGGGTCGGCTCCTTCCGTGAACCCGTCGATCCACCAGCCGGCGTGCGCTTCCCACAGATCGTCGGTCACCGCGCAGAGGTTACGGTCACGACATGAAGTTCTCCGTGTGGCCCAACCCTGCTCGCCCGACCGGCGAGATCCTCGACCTCGCCCGATTCGTGGACGACGCCGGCTGGTACGGCATGTGGTTCGCGGATCACTACATGCCCAACACCGGCAGCGAGGAGATCCAACCGGGCGATGTGCACGAGTGCTGGGCGATCCTGCCGGCGATCGCCGCGGTCACCGAGCACATCCGGATCGGCTCACTCGTGGCGCCGACATCGGTCCATCACCCGGCCGTGCTCGCCAATCGCGCGGCCACGATCGATCACATCTCGGGCGGCCGCATGGTCCTCGGCGTCGGTGCGGGTTGGCAGATCAACGAACACAAGGCGTACGGCATCGAGCTCGAGGAACCCGGCGCACGAGTGTCGCGATTCGACGAGGCCATCCAGATCATGCGGTCACTGCTCGGCAGCGAGCGCACCGACTTCCACGGCGACTTCTACGACATCACCGACGCGCCAGCCGACCCCAAGCCGGTGCAGTCCCCCCTGCCGATCCTCGTCGGCACCGGAAGCCCGCGCATGCTGCGGATCACCGCCCGCCACGCCGACGAATGGAACACCTGGGGTGCTCCCGAGATGGCCGGCGGCGCGCTCTCCAAGCTGCTCACCGCGTGCGAGCAGGTCGACCGCGACCCCGCCACGATGTGGAAGTCGACACAAGCGCTGGTGTTCATGAACGGCGACGCCGAGTTCGCTGCCAACGTCAAGGCCGCAGACATGGGCGAGCGATCGATCATCGGGTCGAACGCGCAGCTCGTCGACGAGATCGGCCGTTATGCCGAGCTGGGATTCGACGAGTTGATCGTCCCCGACTTCACGCTCGGCGGGACCGCCGAGGAGCGCCGCGAGCGGTATGCCGAGCTGCGGTCAGAGGTCATCGCCCAGCTGCGCTGACCGCAACCGGTCGTCCTCACTGCGCCACACGAACCGGGCGGCGGCGGCGCGAGACCACCAACAGCAGTGCGCCGAACAAGCCGAGCAACATGGCGACCTGGAGGACGTTTCCGCTGGAAGAGCCCGTCGACGGCAACGGCGCCGGAACCACCAGCTGGGCCTCGTCGACGACCGACGGCACGTCGGGTCCTCCACCGTTGACGGTCGCCACGTTCACGATCGACGAGCCGGGCGACGCGGTGACCGTCGTGACGAGGGTGATGACGGGAGCGGCGGCCCCGGCTGCGAGCGATGCCGCGAACGTGCACTCGACGCGCTGGGACGCATGGGTGCAGACCCAGCCCATCCCTGACGCAGATACATAGGTCAGGCCCGCAGGGAGCTCGTCGACCAGCACGATCGGCTGCACGGTGTCGTTCGGCCCGCGGTTGGTCACCGTCATGAGCCACGTCGCCGAACCGACCGACGAGCTCCCGAGTGTCTTGACGAGTTCGAGCCGGACGAGCGGTGCAACCGTGGCGGTGTCGGTCGCCCTGTTGTTCGACAGGTCCGTCTCGGTGGAGGGTGTCGAGACCACCGCAACGTTGGTGACGGACGGCGACGCCGTCGGGAGGACATCGGCCACGATCCGCACCGTGACCGTGGCGCCGACCTCCAACGGCGTGTTCCTCGTGCACAGGACCGTCTGGAGGACGATGCCGCACGACGCGTCGCTCGACGTCGCATCCACCGGGCGGAGCGGATCGGGCAGGTCGTCGGAGATCACCACAGGTCCTGGGTCGGGCGTCGGCCCGGCGTTGGTGGCGATGACGGTGTAGGTGATGGTGCCACCCACGGCGACGGGGTCGACGTGGGTCTTCGTGATCGAGAGGTCGACCTGTGCGGGCACGACGACGGAATCGGTCGAGGTGTTGTTGGTGAGGTCGACGTCGGGCGTTGTACTCGTGATCACGGCGGTGTTGTCGACACCCGGGTACGCCGAGGGCAGCACCGCGGCCGTCACCAGGATGGTCTCCGCAACGCTTGCGGCCGGCAGCGCACCGATGTGGGTGCAGCTCACCGTCGGCGCGGCCGTGGCCGAGCAGTCCCACACCGACGCCGCAGCGGATCCCGCCACCGAGACGAGGGTGAGGCCCGTCGGCAGCGTGTCGGCCACCACGACGTCCTGCGCGTCCGACGGGCCGTCGTTGGTCACCGTCAGCGTGAACACGACGTCCTGGCCGACGACCACCGTGGTCGGGTCGTGGGACTTCACGATCGAGATGTCGGCGAGCGTGGTCACATCGACCGTGTCGGTCGCTTCGTTGTTCCCGAGGTTCGGGTCGAGCGTCGGCGACGACACGACCGCCTCGTTGTCGTACTGGCCCGGCGTGACGTCGGACTCGATCGCGACGGTCATCGCGAACGTGCTGGCGGTACCGGCGACGAGCGCACCGCCGGTGAAGGTGCAGTCGACCAGGCTCGGATCGCCAAGACGGGGAACGCACGTCCACGGTCCGCTCTGGGAGACGAACCGGAAGCCGGGCGGCAGCGTGTCCACGACGACCACGTCGGCTCGAGCGTCGCTCGGACCCAGGTTCTCGACAGCGATCGTGAACTCGACATCGTCGCCGGCCTGCACGACGCCCGCGGGATGAGACTTGGTGACTGCCAGGTCGGCCTCTGCGACGACGTCGACGTCGGCGCTGTCGTCGTTGTTGGTGGGATCGCCGTCTGGTGTCGATGACGTCACCGCGGTCTCGTTGACCAGCGTCGTTCCGTCCGCAACGCCCGACCCGACGATCGCCTCGATCGTCACCGCAGGCGCTGAGCCGGGAACCAGGGTGGCGAGCGTGCACGTGAGCAGCACGGTGGTGGACGCCGAGCAGTCCCAGGGGCTCGGCGCAACGACGGGCAGCACGAACGACATGCCGGATGGCAGGGTGTCGGTCAACACCACGTTGTCCGCCGTCGACGGCCCGTTGTTGGTCACGGCCAGGGTGAACGTGGCTCGCTCCCCGGCGATCACCGTCTGGTCGGTCGGCGTCTTCTCGACCTGGAGGTCGGCGCCGTCGACGATGGTCACGGTATGGCTGTCATCGTTGTTGTCGAGGTCCGGGTCGGTCGTCGTGCCGGTCACGAATGCCGTGTTCACGACGGTGGCCGGACCGGCACCTGGCAGCACGTCGACTCCGATCGACAACGGCGGCGCCGTGTTCCCCGGAGCCGGGAATCCGAGGTCGGTCGCCAGCGAGCAGGTCACCACCGAGGACACGCCGGGAAGGGCTGACGGAACATTCGCACACGACCACCCGGTGCCGGTGAACCCGGTGTAGGCGACGCCGGCGGGCAGCGTGTCGGTGACCGTGATCGGCTGGCGCGACACCGATGGACCAAGGTTGGTCACCTGCAGGACCCAGGTGAACGAGTCACCCGCGAGGACGGGCGTGGCGGGGCCGGTCTTGACGAGCCGCAGGTCGGCAACGGCGTCGAACGGGGACGAATCGTCGTCGGAGTTGTTGCCGGGGACCGGATCGGGAGTGGTCGACGACACCGTCGCGGTGTTCACGATCGTCCCCGTCACCGTCGGCGAGACGGCGACACGAACGTCGACGATGGCGAAGGCGCCCGCCGCGAGCGGACCGCCGAGATCACACGTGAACGACGTGCCGCCGGTTCCGGGTGCACAGCTCCATGCACCTGGGGCGGCGGGCGGCTCGATCGAGGTGGAGCCGAGGTAGGTGAGGCCCGTCGGAAGGGCGTCGGAGATTCGGGGCGCAGCCGCATGCGACGGCCCCAGGTTGTCGACTCGGAGCCGGTAGGTCGCTGGCTCACCGGCGACCAGCGTGCCCGTCGCCGACTTCTGGATGGCGAGGTCAGCCAGCGCTGCCACCGTGCCGACGTTCGTCGACGTGTTGTTGGCGGGAACCAAGTCGGGCGTCGCGCCGGGCGTCACGACCGCGGTGTTCGTCAGCGTGGTCCCCGGTGCCATGTCCGAGGGCACCGCGATGGTGATCGGGATCGAAGGTGCTGCTGTGCCGGACAGGAGATCGCCGAACGGCGCCCGCGGTGCTCCCTGGAGCAGGGTGCAGGTCACCACCCCGGCAGTGTGCGTGCAGTCCCACGAGTCGCCGGCCCCGGCCGTCGGCGCACTGACGAAGGTCGTGCCGCCCGGCAGCGTGTCGGTCACCGTGATGGTCTCTCGGGAGATCGACGGTCCGAGGTTGGTCACCGCCAGGTTGTACGTCACGGTTCGGCCGGCGACGATCGTGGACTCGGTGCGGGTCTTCACGATCTGCAGGTCGGCACGCCCGACGACGGGCACGTCGACGGTCGAGCTGTTGTTCGCCGTGTTCGGGTCATACGTGCGGGCGCCGACGGTGACTGCGTTGGCCATCGCGCCGAGGAACTCCGCTGGCGGACGGGCGACGATGCTGATGGCGGGGAACGACGCACCGGACGCGAGCGTGTCCGCACCGTTGGTGCGTGTACACGTCACGACTCCGGCAGTCTCCGAACAGCTCCACCCCGTCCCGGTTGCGGACACGAAGGTCAGCGGCGAAGGGCTCAGCGTCGGAAGCGTGTCGGTCACGGCGAACGGGCCGACGGCGGTGTTCGGGCCGGCGTTGGACACGGCCACGGACCACGTGTGGTTCGCCCCGGCCACCGCGGGCGTTGCCACGTTCGTCTTGACCACCCTGACGTCCGCGGAGTCGACGCGGGTCTGGGCGTCGTCACCGTCTTCGTACGGACCATCGAGGTTGCCGGTCGCGCCCGAGGTGTCGACCCCGCTCGCGTCCGCGGTGTTCACCTGGGCGCGCGAGCCGCCGGGGAACGGCGTCGGCGGCACGAGCAGGATGTCACCGGTCGGCGTCGCTCGGAACGCGACCACGAACTCCTGTCCTGGAAGCAGCGTCCCGACGTCGTCCCATTCGAGTCGTTGACCGAGCGGGAACGCACCGCTGACGGCCGGATCGCCGGTCAGGTTCGGCAGGCCGGGTCGGGTGATCGTCGTGCTGCCCGAGACGTACGCCCAACCGCTCGGCAGTGTGTCGGCGATGTCGACCGACAGCGCCGCACTCGTGCCGCCGTTGCGGACCGCAACCCTCCAGGTCACCGGCGTGCCGAGGTACGCCGGGGCCGCCGTGACCACGGTCTTGTCGACGATCAGCGCAGGAAACTGTGGCGCAACGGTCAGCGTGGTGGTGTTTCCGACGTCGACTCGGCCCCCGGTGGGCACGCTCTCGAAGTTGGTGACCGCCGCAGTGTTCCGGAATGACGCGACGGGGGTCGAACTTCCGATGGTCGACGACGGTGCGAGCCGTGCCTGGTATGTGAGTTGGACCTCGTCGCCGGGGGCGAGCACGAGTGGTGGGACGTCGGCGTCGGCGTTCCACGTGATCGTCCTCGACCCGCCGTCGTAGATACCCGGGCTGCTGGGCGAGCCGACCAGTTCGACGCCGACCGGCAGCACATCGGTGACCACGGTGTCGTACGCCTCGCTCGTCCCCGTGTTGCGCACCGTCAGGGTGTAGGTGAACACCTCGCCGGGGTCGGGCGTAGCGTCGGAGACGGCCTTGGCCACCGTGACGTTCGGCTCGATCACCTCGACGGAGGCGACATCGAGGGACCCGGCCCGATCCCACGGGTAGGTGAGTGGATTGCTCGGCTCGGGGGTCTCGTTCACGAGGTCCCAGCGAGTCTGGGCGACGTTGTCGAGGTCGACCCCGTCGACGTTGGCGGGGATGTCGGCGACACGAGCCGTGTAGCGCATCTCGACGCGTCGCACCTCGGGAACACCGGCGATGTCACCGAAGTACAGCCCGAACACGTTCGAGGGCTGGAGGGGCGGGGTGGGCGTGGCATCGGTGACGGGACCGAGTACCGACACCGACAGCGGGTCGGCGCAGGGGTCCGCAGGGACGACCGGTGGAATCGCCACGACCGTGCACAACGGAAAGCCTGCGACAGGCTGGGGATCGACGAGTCCCAACGGAAGCCGGTCGACGACCGCCGCCTGGTAGAAGTTCGTGTTCGGCGGGACCTCGACGATGAGCGTGAACTCGACTCGCTCGCCGATGCGGGCCTGGCTGGGCTCGACGGTCTTCTCGAGCGCCGCACCCTGGACCGTCACGATCTCGTCGTCGGTGTCGGAGTAGACCCGCTCGTTCGGGTCGTCGAGCCCCGGCGTCGCATTGCCCGTGTCCAGCGAGCTTCCCGCGAGCATCACGGTGTTCTCGTACTCGACGCCGCCGACGGCAGGCAGCGCCACCTGCGCGGTGTACTGACGCATCACTGCCGCAGCACCGGGCGCCAGGGTGCCGAGACCGAACGCGAGATAGGTCTCACCCGACGCGCATCCCTCGGCGACCGCGGCGGCACCCGTGAGCGGGCCGATCGTCGGTCCGGGAGAGGCAACCAGAGCCACGTTCTCGAGGCCGGCGGGCACGCAGTCCTCGAGCCAGGCGTCGTGCAGTGACGGACGACTGCCGCCGGTCGATGCCGAGAGCGTGTAGGTGATCGTCTGTCCGCCCGCCACCGCCGGGTTCGACGCCGACTTGACGACGTTCGGGAGCGGCTGACGGATACCGACGTCGGCGACGTCGGTCACGTCGGTGAGTGGGACGCCGTCACCGTCGACCGACTGGAAGCGCGCGGTGTTCCGACGATTGGGCTGCTCGGTGATGCCGAGGCCGTCCGCTGTCACGCGCGCCGAGACGATCACCTCGAACCGCTGCGTGGTCGGGGTGTTGTTGCTGTAGGCGCCCGCGAACGACACGGCACCGGTCGCCGGTGTGAAGGTCACGCCCGCAGGGACCGCCGCCGTCGTGGTCGACGCAGCGTTCGGGAAGAACGTCAGCGACGGCACCGCGATCGGGGCTGGTGGCGAGGTCACCAAGGTGAGCGACGCGGGCATCGGATCGGTCAGCGCGCCCTGGACGACAGTGGTCTGGGCCGGGATGTCGAGGTAGTAGCGGTATGTGACGTACTCCCCCACCACAGCCTGCGCCGACGTGCCGATGACCGGAAGCGGTCGCGTGCTCGCCGGCGGCGCCGGGTTCGAGGTGTTGTTTCCCGTGGCCTGGATCCAGCTGGTGACGAACTTCTCGACGTCGGCCGACGGCGTCTGTACCCACGAGTCGTCGTCGGCCGCCGGTGCGTTTGCCTGTGGCCGAATCGCCGGATCGATGTTGTCGGCAGGGATGAACGACGGAGACACGAGCCCCTGCAGGTTCGTGAATCCGCCATAGCTGCGCACGCCAGCGGTGTTGTCGAAGCGCGTCGACACGCTCGTCGGAGTGGGGATGGTGACCGTGTAGAAGAGCGAGCGCGTCCCCGCTGCCGTCGCATCCGGCGGCTGCGGCGCGTCGGCCGGGAACAGGGCGTAGGCGTCGCTCTCGTCGAACGCCCACCGGATCACGCTGACTCCGCCGGCAAGCGAGTTGGTGAACGCCGCATCGCTCGAGGTCTCGCCGGCATCGAGGCATTCACCGAGGTTCGTGACCGTCCCGAAGTTCGTGATCGCGCTGATCGAGCCGCATCCGAGCTCGTCGGGGAGCACGTCGAGGACCTCGAGTTCGCGCGCCGAGTAGTTGTTGAAGTCCGCCGGAGTGCCGAGGTTGGTGAGGTCGATGCGGAACCTCGCCTGCGACCCCTGCTGGACCTGCGCACCGTCGACGTTGCTGTTCGCCGCATTCGGCCCGCTCGCCGGAACGTCGACCGACGAAACACCCTTCACGACGCCGATGGGCGGCGGCGGGATGATCCCGAAGTTCGCGATGTCACGGTAGGACTGGGCCTGACCAGCGGAGTTCTCGGTCCGCATCTTCATCAGGTTGCCCGTGAGCAGTGGGCTGTCCGCCGGGGGCACCTCGTTCACCTCGACGGCGAACACGACGTCGAACACGCCACCGATGTTCACGAAACGGTTGCTGCCCTCCGGTGTCCCGACGTCGAACACGATCGGCCCCTCAGCCGACTGCTCGACGATGGTGAACAGCGTGTTGTTCGCCGGCGTGGCCCTGATGGAACCTGCCAACAGCTCGGTTCCCGGTGGCACGAAGTCGGTGACGACGGCATTGCGGGTGCGGATCTGGTCGGAGAACTCGACGCGGAGGCGGAAGCAGATCTGGTCACCGAGCCGGAATCCGAGGGCCTCCGCGTCAGCGGGCATCGGGGCGGCGTCTGCGTCGATGTACTGGTTCGGTGCGCTGGGGTTCGGACACCGGTCGACGACCGGGCTCGACGCGTCCAGGCGAGGGACCGCGTTGCGGGGCAGGAGCTGCTTGTCGAGCGACAGTGAAGTCGTGCCGAGGGTTGCCGACGACCCGTCCGAGATACCGGACTGGGGCCCCCAGACGTCGGGCGGCAACATCGTGCCGGGCGGCTGGATGTCGGTGATGCCCGACGTCGTCCCCAGCGACGTCACCGTGTTCACGAAGCTGTCACCACTCACTGTCGGTTGCCCGTCGAGCCCGCCGCCTTCGTAGGTGTTGCGCATGAACGCCCGATAGCTCGCGACGAACTCGCCGTTCGCTGGGAGCGAGGCGATCGGCGCGAACACGACGCTGTAGCCCCCACCGGGCAGCTGCGTCACCGATGAGAAGGGCGGTGACGGGTTGCGGTTCACGGAGCACTGCACCTCGGGAGCCGCATACGCCACATTGCCCATCGGACACAACCCGTTCGGGATGGTGTCAGTCAGCACGATGTCCGACGCGTCCATGTACTCACCCGTCTGGACGACGACGCGATACTCGGCCTCGGCGCCGGGGAGGAACAGACCATCAGGTGGTGACACCAGTTCCTTGCGGATCCGGATGTCCTCGACGGAGTTCGTGACCGAGTCGGTGTCGCCCACGAGTGCAGCAGTGCCTGGTTCGAGCAGTCCCGCGTCGACGAAGTTGCCCTCGCCGCGCACGGTGTTGGTCACCGCCTGTTCGACGGTGGTCTCTCGGATCGACGCGCCGGTGTTGTTGTCGAGGTTCGAACCCTGCGGACCATTCGTGGGGAACCCGGGTGGGAACGCCACATTGGCGAACAGCGGGATGCCGACCGCGTACGGGCGTGTGATCGTCGCACCCGCGGCGGCGTCGCCGATGGGCCATTCGACGAGCGTGTAGGTGCCCGGATACGTCACCGCGCCGAGTACGGGATTCACGACGGTCTCGACGCGCGTCGGGTCGACGCATCCCGCGACGGCCGGCGTCGCCGACAGCAGCGGCGCGCCGGGGTACTCCGGACGTGGCGTCCCGCCGGGACCAGCGCTCCCGTTGTCCTGCCCGCCACAGCCGAGGAACTCGAGTGACGCCGGAACGATGTCACGCAGCACGATGTCGTCGGTACCACCGAGCGAGGTGGCTCGCGCGGTGATCGTGTACGTGACGACTTGGTCGTGAACCCCTCGGAGGAGTTCGCCCTCGGGCGTTCCCGACGAGGTCTTGGTGACCTCGATCGCCGTGAGCGTCGTGCTGGCAGGCGTCGAGGTCGCGGTCTGCACGGCCGCGTTCGTGATCGGTGCGCCGACCGGGGTGAAGGCCGGCACCTGCCGTGCATCAGTGCTCCCGAAACTCTGCCCGGTGTTGACAATGGCGGCACCGATGACGTGCACGTCGGTGCGGGCTGGGTCGCCGGTCGTGGCGACCGCCACCGGGAAGGCCACCGAGAGGTCGTCGCTCGGCTGGAGGTCCGAGACGTTCGACCAGATCAGTGTCTGCTGCTGGACGGTCTGTCCACTGACCGGTTCGACGACCGGGTTCTCGATGATCTGCGGCTCGCCGACCTCGGCCGGGCTGGTCGGGCCGGCATAGGTGACACCGAGCGGGAGGACGTCGCGGAACGACAGGTTGTACAGCGGCGCCCCGCCCGAGTTCGTCGCCGTGAGGGTGTAGGTCACGGACTCGCCTGCCAGCGCGTCCGACGGGGCGCTCTTCGCCAGCTGGAGTCCACCGGTCTGGGCTTGCGCGATTCCGGTCGCGGCAGGGCCCACGACCAACATCGCGGAGAGGATGATCGGAGCGGCGACGGCCGCGATGAACTTGTTGGAACGCACTCGGTACCTTCGGGGGGTGACGGACATGCCGCGAAACAGTGGGATGAACCTAGTCTCGATCGTCAGGCGAGGTCCAGCACTTGAATCTGGTTGGCGACCCGCTCACTCCGTGTGGGCCGTGTGGAACTTCCCGTACACCGCCTCGGCGACGGTGTCGGGCAGGAACGGCAACGCCTTCAGCTCGGCGAGTTCCGCCCGTTTCACGGCGTTCACGCCACCCATCGCCTTGATCAACTTCTTCTGGCGCACCTCACCGAGGCCCGGGACACCGTCGAGCGCGCTGGAGGTCATCCGCTTGCTGCGACGCTCCCGATGGAACGTGTTGGCGAATCGGTGTGCCTCGTCACGAATCCGCTGCAGCATGAACAGCGCCTCGCTCCCACGCGGGATCTCGACCGGTTCGCTCCGGCCCGGGACGTAGACCTCCTCGAACCGTTTCGCCAAGCCAGCAACCGGGATCTCGTCGGTGAGGTCGAGTTCGTCGATGACGCGCTTCGCGGCGCTGAGCTGCCCTTTGCCACCGTCGACGAGCAGCAGCTGAGGCGGATAGGCGAACTTGCCGGGTTTCTCTCCCCGCTCGTTGACCGGGCGTTCTCGTTCGTCGAGGTAGGCCTGGAGCCGGCGCCGGACCACTTCGGCCATGGCGGCGTAGTCGTCGCTCGGACCCATCTGGTCACCGCCGACGGAGTTGACCTTGAACCGCCGGTACTCACGCTTGTTGGGCAGGCCGTCTTCCATCACGACCATCGAGCCGACGTAGTCCGTGCCCTGCAGGTGCGCCATGTCGTAACACTCGATGCGAAGTGGAGCTTCAGGGAGCCCGAGGTGGTCCTGGAGTTCGGTGAGCGCCCGGCTGCGTGTGTTGTGATCGGACGCCCGTTTCATGCGGTGCCGGGTGAACTCCTCCTGCGCGTTGCGCGTGACCGTCTCGAGCAGCGACCGTTTGTCCCCCCGCTGGGGGACTCGTACCTGCACCCGCGAGCCCCGCCCCATCGTGAGCCACTCCTCGTACGTTGCGAGCTCTTCGGCCTCGTAGGGCACCAGCACCTGCTTGGGGACACCGAGGATCGGTTCGTCGCCGTACATCGATTCGAGAATCCGATCGATCAGGCGACCGGGCGTCAGGTCCTCGACCTTGTCCAGCACGAAGCCCCTGCGGCCGACGACGCGTCCGCGCCGCACGTAGAAGACCTGGACGGACGCCTCGAGCTCGTCCTCGGCGATGCCGATCACGTCGAGGTCCTCGTTGCGGTCGGCCACCATCTGCTGCTTCTCGATCGCCTTGCGCACGGCGCTCAAGCGGTCACGCAGCCGTGCGGCGCGCTCGAAGTCGAGGGCGGCCGCCGCCGACTGCATGTCGGCATCGAGGCGGTCGACGATCTCGTCGGCGTCACCGTCGAGGAAGTCGATCAGCTCGTTGACGAGATCGCGGTACGGCAACTCCTCGATCTCGCCGACACACGGACCCGCACACTTCTCGATGTGGAACAGCAGGCACGGCCGACCGAGACGTTCGTGCTGATTGAACTTGGCGGGACTGCAGGTGCGCACCGGGAACGACCTCAACAACAGGTCGAGGGTGTCGCGAATCGCGTACGCGTGGGCGTACGGCCCGAAGTAGCGAGTTCCCTTGCGCTTGCGCCCTCGCATCACGAGTGCCCGCGGCCACTGCTCGTCGACGGTGATCGCGAGGAACGGATAGCTCTTGTCGTCGCGCAGGCGCACGTTGAAGCGCGGGTCGTGCTGCTTGATCAGCGAGTACTCGAGCATCAACGCCTCGACCTCGTTGCGCACGATGGTCCACTCGACCGACTCGGCGGTCTCGACCATCTGCGCCGTCCGCGGGTGGAGGTTGGCGGGCGACTGGAAGTAGTTCGACAGGCGCTGGCGGAGATTCGACGCCTTGCCGACGTAGATCACACGGCCGTGTGCGTCCTTGAACTGGTATGAGCCGGGCGCCTCGGGGATCGTGCCGGCCGGAGGACGTTTCACCACAACTTCACCACGCAGCGACCACCATGACGCCCCAAGCATACGGACGGCCAGATACCGTGATGCCCGATGTCCGACCAGTTCGCCGCCATCTTCCGCCGCCGCCCGAACGACGGCTGGTTCCGTGCGGGCAACTACGACATCACCACCACCGACATCTTGTGTGGGCTGTCGATCGTGTCGATGTTCCTCTGGGGGCTGTTCCGTGACGCGTGGGACAAGCTCAGGTTCGCTCCGGTGTTGGTGCGCGACTTCGAGGTCTGGCGCCTCGTCACGTGGCCGGTCGCCACGGAGCCCACCTTCTGGCTCCTGCTCGGCATCGTGTTCTTCTGGCTCTTCGGCCAACAGCTCGAGGCGCTGTTCGGCCGCGGCAAGTTCCTCGCCTGGGTGCTGGCGCTCACGATCGTGCCGGCGTTGATCCTCACGCTGCTCGGCCCACTCGACGACAGCATCGACTTCATGGTCCAGTTCGGGCTGAGCAACCTCTTCCTGGGTGGTATCTGGGTGTACGCGGCGACGTATCCGGGCGTGAAGTGGTTCGAGGTCATCCCGCTGTGGGCGCTCGCTGCCGTGTTCACGGTGCTCAACCTCCTGCAGTTCACCGGCACCGATCAGACCGGCCAGGTCATCTTCCTCCTCGTGTCGATCGCCGTGGCGCTGGTCGCCGGGCGATCGCTCGGCCTCGCCACCGGCTGGCCGATCCCCCACCTGCCACTCGACGGTGGCGGATCGTCCGGCTCGCGCAACAAGAAGTCGAAGCGTCCGCGCCAGGCCGGGTCGTCGAAGTCGAGCGGCGTCGTCCAGGGCCCGTGGAAGAACGCGCCGGCGCCGATGCCGCCGCCGAGCGCTCCGTCACCGGCCGACCAGGTCGAACTCGACGCGCTGCTCGACAAGATCGGCGCAAACGGGATGGACTCGCTGACGAACGACGAGAAGAAGCGCCTCAACGAACTCAGCAAACGCCTTCGCAACCGCTGACTCCGACGCCTGCGCCTTTTCTGTCCTTGCGATGAGCGAAGCGACCGCATACGGGGTGGTTCGCTCATCACAGCACTCGTCGATCCCGCTGCGATGAGCGAAGCGACCGCATGCGGGGTGGTTCGCTCATCGCAGCACGCGTCGACGGCGGCGCGTCGGTAGCGTTGTGCTGGCCGACTCCTCCTCAGACTCGACGTCCGGGAGGTTCGATGTGACCCGTCTCAACCCAGGCGCTCACGCGCTACTCGCACGCCAGCACGGCGTTGCCTCGACGCAGCAGCTGCTCGACTCGGGCATGTCGCAGCGTCAGCTCCAGCGACTCCAGCATCACGGAGGACTCGAACTGGTGTTGCGCGGGGCCTATCGGACACCGAGTGCGCCGATCACCGAACTGAGCCAATGCGCTGCGGTGTGCGCCGCACGCCCGGATGTCGCCATCGCCGGCCCGACCGCGGGGCGTCTCTGGGGATTTCGCCGACTCCCGCCCGACCGTCGAATCCACGTGATCGCGCCGCGAGCGAGCAACCCGGCGATCGCAAGATGGATCGTTCCGTATCGAACCGATGCGCGCCATGACGCCGACATCCTCCAGCGCGACGACGGAATCCGAGTCACCTCGAGGACACGGACCGCCTTCGACCTCGCCCGATGGCTCGGACCCGACGACCTCCTGTCGGTGATCGAGCAGGCCGCCCACGACGGGCGACTCGATGACGACGAGTTCCTCGCCGTGGCAGCGGACTGGATCTCACCGCGCCGACCATGGGCTCGCGAGTTCCTCCAGGCTCTCGATCGCCGGCTGCCAGGTGGACCCGCAGAATCGCACCCCGAGGTCCGCGTCGCCGATGCGCTGAGCCGTGCCGGCGTACGCGGGCTCGTTCGCCAGCATTGCATTCAGCTTCCCGGCCACGGCGATGTCCGGTTCGACCTCGCGGTACCACAGCTCCGGTGGGCGATCGAGGTCGACATCCACCCTCGTCATCGCGAGACGATGGGGATCGCTTCCGACACCCGCCGCGACCGAGCCGCCAACGCGATCGGCTGGAGCACCAGCCGGATCACCGAGACCCAGTACGCCCGCAGATTCAACGAGACGGTCGCCGACCTGACGTTCGTTCATGCCGACCTCCGACGGCGACTCGCCGGATGATGCGCGAACCGACCCGAGAGCGACACGTCGCTCATCGCAGCCGGGTCAGGTCGCGCGACGAGCGGCCGGCGTGATCGCTGCGGTATGCCACGCGAGCACGAGAAGACCGGCGGCGAGCACCGCAGCACCGTCGGCGAGCAGGTGGAACCCGAACGACGCCTTCACGAATCCGGAACTGAGCGCGGCGGCGGCGCCACACAGGCTCAGCGTCAGGTCCCCGGTCCCCTGCACCTCGACACGAGACGACTCCGGCACCGACGCGGTGAGGATCGTCGTGCCCGCGATGAGTCCGAAGCTCCAGCCGAGCCCGAGGAAGAACAACCCCACGAACATGAGCACCGGCACGTAGCCGGCCATCACCGTGGCAACCGTTCCGGCACCGAGGACGAAGGCGCCGACCTGAATCCCGCCCACCGCGCCGCGACGGTCGACGAACCGGCCGACCCACGGCGACAGCCCGTACATGCCCACGATGTGCAGTGCGATCACCAGCGCCGACAGATCTGCCTGACCGTGATCCTTCATGTGTGGCGGCGTCATCGTCATCACCCCGACCATCGCCGCCTGCGATGCCGCCAGCGCTGCAATTCCGAGCCGCGCGCCCGGTGACGACCAGATCACCGATGACGACGACCTGACCACCCGCAGCAGTCGGACGCGTTCGGCATCCGGATCGATACCGCCGATCACCTCGAGTGGATCGGGACGCAATCGCGCCCACATGACCGTTGCGGCCACGAGGAAGAACGCGGCAGCGAACAGGAACGGGCCGACGAGCGCGTCGAGGCCGAGTTGTTCGGCTGCGGCCTTCTCGAACGGTGTGAGCAGTGGGCCGAGCGCCGCTCCCAGCGTGCCCACCCACACGATCGCGGCGATCGATGCTCCCTGCTGTTCGGGCTGCGCCAGGTCGGCCGCGACATAGCGCTGTTGCAGCGTTGCCGCCTGTCCCGCGCCGAACGCGACCATTCCGATCACGAAGAGCGGGAACCAGCGGAGCTGACCGCCTGCTGCCGCGATCGATGCACCGGCAGCACCGATGAGCAAGGCTCGAACGAGTCCGACGCGGCGGCCCCGGCGGCGCATGAACGCCGCCAGTGGAATCGCGGTGAACGCGGCACCGATCGTGAACGATGCGCTCCCCATCCCGGCGAGCCGATCCGAGCCGAGGAGATCGCTCGCCAGGAGCGACACGACGGCCACCATCCCGGCCACGGCGGCCTGGCCCGGGACCTGAGCGAACCGCAGCGAGCGCAGCGTCCGGCGCTGCAACGCCTCCCGGTCGACGCCGGTGTCAGCCAACGCATCGACCACGGACGCAGTCTGTCACTTCGTGCGATGAGCGAACCGACCTCATACGGGGTGCTTCGCTCATCGCCGCCGCGATCGAGGACGCTCCGATGAGCGAACCGACCTCATACGGGGTGCTTCGCTCATCGCCGCCGCGGGCTTGGGGGCGGCCGCGCGGCTACAGGATGTTGCGGAGGAAGCGGCCGGTGTGGCTCGCTTCGAGGGAGGCGATGTGTTCGGGCGGCCCCTCGCCGACGATCATGCCGCCACCGCTGCCGCCGTTCGGGCCGAGGTCGATCACCCAGTCGGCGGTCTTGATCACATCGAGGCTGTGTTCGATCACGAGCACCGTGTTGCCCTGGTCGACCAACCGCTGGAGCACCGTCAGCAGCCTCCGCACGTCGTCGAAGTGCAACCCGGTCGTCGGTTCGTCGAGCAGGTAGATCGTGTGGCCGGTCGACCGCTTGGCGAGTTCCGCGGACAACTTCACCCGCTGGGCCTCGCCGCCCGACAGCGTCGGCGCGGACTGACCGAGCCGCACATACCCGAGGCCCACATCGACGAGCGTCTGCATGTACCGGGCGATTCCCGGCTGGTTGGCGAAGAAGTCGACCGCCTCGGCGACGGGCATGTCGAGCACCTCGGCGATGTTCTTGCCCTTGAACTCGATGTCGAGTGTGTCGCGGTTGTACCGGGCGCCATGGCACACCTCGCAGGGCACGTACACATCGGGCAGGAAGTGCATCTCGATCTTCAGCGTGCCGTCGCCGGAGCACGCCTCGCAGCGACCGCCCTTGACGTTGAACGAGAACCGGCCTGGCATGTAGCCGCGCACCTTCGCCTCATTGGTCGACGCAAACAACTTGCGGACGTTGTCGAACACACCGGTGTACGTCGCCGGGTTCGAGCGCGGCGTTCTGCCGATCGGCGACTGATCCATGTCGATCACCTTGTCGAGGAACTCGATGCCATCGATCCGCTTGTGCTTGCCGGCCGCCATCTTCGACTTGTAGATGCGCTGCATCAACACCGGCAGCAGGATGTCGCGGACGAGCGTCGATTTACCGGAGCCCGAGACCCCGGTCACCGCGACGAAGTTGCCGAGGGGGATGTCGACATCGATGTTCTGCAGGTTGTGCTCGCGCGCGCCATGGATCCGAAGGAACTCGAGGCCCTGGGACCGCCGCTGTTCGGGCACCGGGATGGTCTTGCGACCCGACAGGTACTGCCCGGTCACCGACTCCTTCACCTTGAGGATCCCGGGCACCTTGCCGGAGTAGACGACCTCGCCCCCATGCTCTCCGGCGCCCGGCCCGATGTCGACGATCCAGTCGCTCTCGCGGATCGTCTCCTCGTCGTGCTCGACGACGATCACCGTGTTGCCGAGGTCACGCAGACGCGTCAGCGTGTCGATCAGCCGCCGGTTGTCACGCTGGTGCAACCCGATCGACGGCTCGTCGAGCACGTACAGCGTGCCGACGAGTCCCGATCCGATCTGCGACGCCAACCGGATGCGCTGTGCCTCGCCTCCGGCCAACGTTCCTGCCGAACGCGACAGCGTGAGGTAGTCGAGTCCCACATCGAGCAGGAACCCGAGCCGGGCATTGATCTCCTTGGTGACCCGCTCGGCGATCATGCGGTCGCGCTCGGACAGCTCGAGCGCGACGAGGAACTTGGCCGACTCGCCGATCGACATGTCGGCGACCTCGGAGATGTTCCTGCCCTCGATGAGCACGGCGAGCGTCGACGGTTTGAGTCGGGCTCCATCGCATGTCGAGCACGCGACGAGGCGCATGTAGCCCTCGTACTGTTCGCGCGCCCACTCGCTGTCGCTGCCCTCGTGGCGCCGCTTGATCCACGGGATCACACCCTCGTACTCGGTCGAGTACGACCGTGACCGCCCGTAGCGGTTCTTGTACTTGACGGTCATCTTGCCCTTGACGCCATGCAGGATGACCTTCTGCTGCTTCGCCGTCAGTTGCTCCCACGGCGCGTTCATGTCGATGTCGTGCACCTCGGCGACCGACTCGAGCATGCGGGTGAAGTACTGCGTGTTGGCCGAACGCCACGGTGCGATCGCACCATCGAGCAGCGACATCTCGGGGTCGGGGATGATCAGCTCCGGGTCGACCTCGAAGGTCGTGCCGAGACCGTCGCACGCCGCGCACGCACCGTAGGGCGAGTTGAACGAGAAGTTGCGCGGTGCCGGCTCGTCGTAGCTCGTGCCACACACCGGACAGGCCAGGTGCTGGCTGAAGGTGAGCGTCTCGGGCTGACCCTCCCCCTCCCGTGGCACGACCTCGATCTCGGCGACGCCGTCGGCCAGGCCGAGCGCCTGCTCGAGCGAGTCGGTGAGGCGTCGTTCGATGCCCTCTTTGAGCACGAGCCGGTCGACGACGATCTCGATCTTGTGGTTCTCGTACTTCGCGAGCCGCTCGTCGCGCTTGAGGAACTCGTCGATGTCGACGGTCTCGCCGTCGATGCGCGCCCGCACGTACCCCTGACCCGACAGGTCCTGGAGCAGCGTGTCGTACTCACCCTTTCGGCCACGGACCACGGGCGCCAACACCTGGAACCGGATGCCGTCGTCCATGTCGAGGATGCGGTCGACGATCTGCTGCGGGGTCTGGCGCTGCAGCTTCGTGCCGTCGTTCGGACAGTGCTGCACCCCGATCCGGGCGTAGAGCAGACGCAGGTAGTCGTAGACCTCGGTGATGGTTCCGACGGTCGACCGCGGATTCCGGCTCCCCGACTTCTGATCGATCGAGATCGCCGGCGACAGCCCCTCGATCACGTCCACGTCGGGCTTGTCCATCTGCCCGAGGAACTGGCGGGCATAGGAGCTGAGCGACTCGACGTAGCGGCGCTGGCCCTCGGCGTAGATGGTGTCGAACGCAAGACTCGACTTCCCCGAGCCCGACAGCCCGGTGAACACGATGAGCTTGTCGCGCGGCAACTCGACGTTGACGTTCTTGAGGTTGTGCTCGCGGGCACCACGTACAACGATCTGTGGCCCATCGGCCTTCGATTGTGTGGCGCGTGTGCGGGGAGCTGACGTCTCGGGTGACTTCTTGGGGGACGCCGCGGGCGAGGTGCCGGTGGCGGTGGTACTGGCGGCCATCAGCGGTGCAGCCTATCACCGAACATGTGTTCCACTTGGTGAGATCGGACACCCATCGGTGAGGGACGGCGGAAGCGACGGAGTGCGCTCAGCAGCGGTACTGGATCGCAGCGCGGTCGGCCGCACGACCGGCGATCACATCGGCGATGAGTGCAGCGTGCACGGGGTGATCTCGATACACGACATAGTCGTCGGCCGAATCGAAATCGCCCACCACGACGTAGTCGAAATTGCCGTTGTTGACTCCGGCGTCGACACCGTGGCGGTACGTACGGATCTCCGGGATCGCCCCGGGCAACTCGTCGAGGCGACGGGCGACTTCGGCGACGTGCGCCTCGTCGACCCCTTCTGCCCACCGGAACATCACGACATGACGAAACATCTCAGGCCTCCCCCACTGCGGCGAGCGCACGCTCGTACGTGAGGATCTCGGCCGCCCAGTTCCCCACCTTCTCGCCGGCGATCGTTCGACGGACGGGCCACGACTGTTCGAGGTCGACCAACGAACCCCGGCTGACCACCGCACGCAAGCGCGAACGATCCTGCAGCACGGTGACGTCGGTCGCAGGGTCACCATCGACCACGAGCACATCGGCACGTGCGCCTTCGGTGATCACGCCGAGCTCGCCCTGCATCCGCATCGCGATGGCGTTGCTGCGTGTGGCGCACGAGATCGCTTCGACCGGGCTGAGCCCGAGTTCGTCGACGAACACCTCCATCTCGCGAGCGTGCCAGTGACCGTACGGGGTGAGCGCGAACCCGCTCTCGGATCCGCACAGGATCGGGACACCTTCGTCGTAGGCCACCCGGACCATCGCCGCGGTCGCCTTGATCTCGCCACGGAAGATGTCCTGCATGCCGACTCCGGCACCGACCCGTTCGCCGTAGTCGGCAAGGTTGGCGAGGAAGGTGAACGTGGGACACAGCGCCGCTTCGTTGTCGATCACGGCCTGCAGCGCCTCGTCGTCCATGAACGATGCGTGCAGGATCAAGTCGACCCCGGCGAGCGCGGCGTCCCGGGTCGACGAAGCGCTCCGGCAGTGAGCGACAACCGGCACACCGAGAGCGTGCGAGGTATCGCACACCGCCTTCATCTCGTCGAGCGTCCACACCTGCAGTTCGCCGTGGTGTGTCGGGATCGATCCCGTGGCGTGGATCTTGATCCAGTCGGCGCCGTTCTTGATCTGGCGCCGGGTCTCGACGACCATCTCGTCGATGGTGTTGACGATGG
>JBGSII010000184.1:0-4501 GCA_041742555.1 Ilumatobacteraceae bacterium | reverse complement strand
CGAGGCGTTCAAGGCCGCGCACCCGCGCGAGTATGCAAGCGCCTATGTGGGCGACAGCGCGCCGGCGCTGTTTGCGCCGTACGTGCGCCTCGAGCTGCTGCAGTGGGACCCCCTCTTCGAGGGCGATGCCAGTGAGTCGCGCGCGCTTGGGAGGGGGCAGGGTGTTCTCGCATTTCCAGGGTCGGTAGTGCGTGTGTTCCTTTTTCACCCCCTGCTGCGTCCTCCCAGCCGCCCACTGCCACCCACCTGACCAAACACCCACCTGAGCGGCGCGATCCCTGCATCGTTCACCTTCCTTCACTCACGAGCAATCGGGGCGGATCCGGACAACGGGTCCGCCCCGGTCGCGTCACCGGTCCCGTCGAGCCGGTGGGCATGCAGCCGGCAGTACGCCGGCAGTACGCCGTGAGTGCGAGTCGGTTCGGCGATCAGTGCGACATCAACGCAACGGGGAGGCCGAGGCCGACATCGGCACGGATCGTCGCGATTCGTCGCCCGGGCTGAACGGCGTCCTTGGGCGGCGACATGCGATCGGGGCCGATGAGCTCGAACGCGGCATCGAGATCGTCGACGATCAGCACGAGGCCCCAGAACGTCGCTGGACCGGGCGGGACGTCGGGCCGCTCGACCAGCTCGACGATCAAGCCGCCCCGACCGATGCGGTGGAAGCCCTGCCGCATCGCACCGACCTCGCGGATCCGCTTCAGCTCGCAGCCCGTCGCCGCGGCGATCGCTTCGCTGGTGCGCTCGAGGTCTGCTGTCGAGACGACGACGTGGTCGAGGCCGACCGCCCGCAGCGGATGCTCTGCGTACGCCGGCGTCATCGGGGCGACCACCTCGGTGACCAGCCCGTCGATCTGGTCGACGGGCTTCGCGCCGCTGAGCGCCCAGCCGGTGATCCCGCCTTGGTGATCGAGCGGTGCGGACGTGATCCTGATCGAGGTGCCGACCAGCGGGAGCAGACCCTGCGCCGTGACCGTCAGGCCCAACGATCGCCACACGTCGACGTCGCCGGCGACGCTCAACCACTCGACCTTGGGATCCGCTGCGCCGGGGTCGCTCACCGATGCATTCTCCCCCGCCCGGGGTCCGTCGATCGCAGCGGGCGGTGATCCTGCCGTTCGAGCCCGAACGCGACGAAGCGCCCGGTCGACGGCTCCGTTCGGAGTCGGTCGGCGGGCGCTTCAGCGATCGGGGGCAACTGCAACTGGGGTCAGCCGCGGCCCATGTTGGGGCGCTTGCCGTGATTCGCCTTCGAGCGGCGCATCTTGGCCTTCTTCTTCTTGGTCTTCTTCGACATAGGGATGACATGCTACGGCGCCGCCGGCCGGACCACCACGTCTGCGCTGCAAACCGGCAGGGACGGCCCAGCCGAATCTGCACGCACACGGGTGTGTCGAGGGCCGCACGGGCGGATGGCCGCGGCGAGCAGCGTCTAGGTTTCGGCGATGGCAGCAATCCACGGCACCGTCGCACCAGGGTTCGAAGCGGTGCGGACCGCATTCGAGAGCAACTTCGAGACACAGGGCGACGTCGGCGCGTCCGTGGCGATCACGCTCGGCGGGAACTTCGTCGTCGACCTGTGGGGCGGCACGGCCACGTTCGACGGGCCCGACGACGACGAAGCAGGCGTGCCCGGCGTCGAGGGTGACTGGCAGCACGACACGATCATCAATGTGTGGTCGACCACCAAGACGATGGCGGCGCTGTGCTGCCTGATGCTCGCCGACCGCGGCGAACTGGACCTGTACCAGCCGATCGCGACGTACTGGCCGGAGTTCGCCGCCAACGGCAAGGACCACATCGCCACCCGCCACGTCCTCAGCCACACCGCCGGCCTCTCGGGATGGGACGAGCCGCTCACGATGTTCGACCTCCTCGATCACGACAAGCTCGTCGGTCTGCACGCCGCGCAGGCACCGTGGTGGGAACCGGGCACACGGTCCGGCTACCACGCGATCAGCCAGGGCTACCTGCTGAGCGAGATCGTCAAGCGGGTCGACGGCCGCTCGCTCGGCACGTTCTTCGCTGACGAAGTCGCCCGACCGCTCGACGCCGACTTCCACATCGGCACTCCAGCCGAGTGCGACCCGCGAATCGCGCGGGTGATCCCGCCGCCGTCGAGTCTCGACGCAACCGATGCCGACCCGAGTTCGATCGCGATGCGTACCCTCGGCAATCCGGCCCTCGGTGCCGAATTCTCGTGGCGCAAGGACTGGCGTCGTGCCGAGGTTCCAGCGGCAGGCGGCCACGGCAACGCCCGCTCCGTCGCGCTGTGCCACACGCCGACAGCCTGCGGCGGCACCGCGCACGGTGTGACCCTGCTGTCCGAACACGGCGTTGCGCGGATCTTCGACACTCAGATCGAAGGCCCCGATCTGATCCTTCCCCTGCCGCTCAAGATGGGGATGGGGTTCGGACTCCCCGGCGAAATGCTGCCCGTCCCGAACCCGCGCACGTGCTTCTGGGGTGGCTGGGGCGGCTCGCTCGCGATCATCGACGTCGACGCCCAGATGAGCTTCAGCTACGTGATGAACAAGATGGGTGAAGGCACGACGGGCGACCTGCGCGGCGCCAGCCTCCTCCTCGCCGCGTATGGAGCCCTGATGGCCTGACGCGGGTCGACGTTCAGCCTGCGGTCCAGGCGAGCAGGTCGTCGGCCGGCATCGTGTTGATGATCCGCTCGATCGGGACCCCTCGTTCGGCAGCTCGGTCGCACCCGAGCGGCTGCCACTCGAGTTGACCGGTGGCATGGGCATCGGAGTCGATCGAGAACCAGCAGCCGTACTCGATCGCCACGTCGAGCAGCTCGCGTGGCGGGTCGAGGCGCTCGGGGCGACAGTTGATCTCGACCGCCGTGTTGAACTGCGCGCACGCGGCGAACACGTAGTCGGCGTCGAACTCCGACGGCGGGCGCTTGCCGATCATCCGACCCGTGCAGTGGCCGAGGATGTCGACGTGGGGTGACGCGACCGCCATCAGCATTCGCTCGGTCATCTGCTGGCGCTCCATCCGCAGCTTGGAATGCACGCTCGCGACCACGACGTCGAGCCGCTCCAACATCTCCTCGGCAAGATCGAGCGAGCCGTCCTCGAGGATGTCGACCTCCATGCCGGCGAGGATCCGGAAGTCGTGGCCGGCAGCGGCGATGTCGGCGTTGATCGCAGCGATCTGGTCGAGCTGCTCCGCGAGGCGCTGCTCGTTCAACCCGTGTGCGACGGTGAGGCGGGCGGAGTGGTCCGTCTGCACCAGGTACTCGTGGCCGATGGCGATGGCCGTGGCCGCCATTGCCTCGATCGGCGCGCCGCCATCGCTCCACGTCGAGTGCACGTGGCAGTCGCCGCGCAGCGCGTCGCGGTAGACCTGACCAGCGGGCGTGATCGGCACCCGCGACTCCGCCTCGATCTTCGCGAGATAGGCAGGCTCGCGATCGGCGAGGGCATCGGCGATCACCGCCGCCGTCGACGACCCGATCCCGTCGAGGTCGGTCAACGTCCCCGCCGCTGCCCGCTCGGCGAGTTCGTCGGGCGAGGTCGTCCGCACGACGTCGAGCGCCCTCGTGAAGGCCTTGGCCTTGAAGCCGGACTCGTGTGCCCGGTCGAGGCAGTGGATCACACGCAGCAGCGCCTGCTCGGGAGTCATCGAACCCTCCAGCACCTGCTCACCCGAGCGACTGTAGCGTCGAGTTCGATGCGCTCGATCCTCGCCTTCGTCAGCGCTGCGGCGTTGTGTGCGGCGAGTGCGTGCGGCGCCGACTCGCCTGCCGACCCCTCGGTGACCGACCCGGGCGGCGCTCTCGACGGCAACTCGGTGGACGACGGCGCGCGGACCATCCTGCGGATTCCAGGTTCTGAGCCCGGCGACGTGATCTCGCTGCGACCGGGGCAGCCAACCGATGACGGCACGCCGACCGTCGAGTGGATCGACCGCCGCGAGGGCACGATCCGTTCGGTGGCGATCCCCAGCGACGGGGAGGCCACCATCGACGACATCGTCACGCTGGCACGGGTGGATGTCGGCATCGACGGCAAGCAACGTGGCCTGCTCGGCCACGCGGTCGTCGACGGTGTCCGCTACGCAGCCTGGACCGACCCCGACAGCAACGACCTGTACATCGGTGAGGTGCAGCGACTGGATGGTCCCGATGAGTTCTTCGGCCGCATCGTGTGGAACGCAGGCGGCACAGCGGGAGGCGCCGTCGGTGGGCACCTCGAAGCCACGGCGGACGGTGCCCTGATCCTCGGGATCGGACAGCTGACCGACTGGGCCGACGACCACGGCAGCGGCGCGCTGCTGCGCCTCGACCCGAACGGGCCGCCGGACCAGGAGCCCGAAGTGCTGTCGGACGGGTACGTCAACCCGTTCGCCTTCACCATCGTTGGTGACGATCTCTGGGTGGCCGACAACGCCGTCGGCGACGACACGGAGCGCCTCGGCCCCATCGACCTTGCCGCCGGTTCCGACCGCGTCGACCGACCCGACCTGGAGGCGACCGGGACCG
>JBGSII010000183.1:0-9127 GCA_041742555.1 Ilumatobacteraceae bacterium | reverse complement strand
GCGACGTCGGGGCGAAGGCCGCGAGGCGTGCGTTGATCGCATCGAGGTCGTCGGTTCGCAGCTCGAGGTCGCCGAGACGGTGGCTGATGGCGTCGACGCGGATGTCGGCAGCGTGGAGGTGGTCGTCGATCGACTGCAGGCGCTGATCCGTGGCCGAACCCGCCGAGGACAGTTTGACGAGCTCTGCGCTGACCGCGCTCATGCCCTGATCGAGCGCAGCGAGGCGCGCGTCGAGTTGGGCGTTGGCCTGGTCGAGCACCAAGATCCGTGCTTCGAGCTCGGCGCGCTCGGTGGTCGAGGCGGCAAGCTGCTCTCGCAGGGCCTCGGCCTGGGCTGCCTCGTCGGCGGCCTTCTTCTTCTTGCTGTTGAACAACGCGGTGTCCTCGTTCGTCTGGGCCTGAGCGAACCGTACATGACTACGGTGAGCCGGGTATGGCTTCCTCAGTTCCCCACCAGATCCACCTGTCCGAGTCCGAGATGCCGACGCAGTGGTACAACCTGGTCGCCGACCTCCCGACGCCACCACCGCCCGCACTGCACCCTGGCACGCACCAGCCGGCTGGCCCCGACGATTTCGCCCCGCTGTTCCCCATGGCGTTGATCGAGCAGGAGGTGACCACGCAGCGCTACGTCGACATCCCCGGTGGAGTGCTCGACGTGTATCGCCTGTGGCGCCCGAGCCCGCTGTTCCGGGCTCACCGCCTCGAGGAACTCCTCGACACCCCGGCGCGGATCTACTACAAGTACGAAGGCGTCAGTCCGGCCGGGTCGCACAAGCCGAACACCGCCGTTCCGCAGGCGTACTACAACCATCAGGAAGGCGTGACGAAACTCACCACGGAGACCGGTGCCGGTCAGTGGGGCACCGCGCTCGCGTTCGCGACGTCGCAGTACGGCATGGAGTGCGAGATCTGGCAGGTTGCGGCGTCGTATCGGCAGAAGCCGTATCGCAAGACGATGATGGAGATCTGGGGTGCCACGCTGCACTCGAGCCCGTCTCAACTGACGGAGTTCGGTCGGTCGTTGCTCGCAGAGAATCCTGATCATCCCGGGTCGCTCGGCATCGCCATTTCCGAGGCGGTCGCGATGTGCGTCGCCGACCCGAACGCCCGCTATGCCCTCGGGTCGGTGCTCAACCACGTGTTGTTGCACCAGACGATCATCGGCGAGGAGGCGCTGTTGCAGTTGGCCAAGGTCGACGAGGTGCCCGACGTGCTCGTCGGCTGCACCGGGGGAGGGTCGAACTTCGGCGGGCTCGCGTTCCCGTTCCTTCGCGAGAAGTTGGCCGGGAAGATGAACCCGACGATCCGCTGCGTGGAGCCCGCAGCGTGCCCCACCCTGACCAAGGGTGAGTACCGCTACGACTTCGGCGACACCGCCGGCATGACGCCGCTGATGAAGATGCACACGCTCGGTCACACGTTCATCCCCGAGCCGATCCACGCCGGCGGGTTGCGCTACCACGGGATGAGCCCGCTGGTGTCACACGTCTACAACGAGGGTCTGGTCGAGGCGATCGCGATCCCCCAGCGCGAGTGTTTCGCCGGGGCGCTCCAGTTCGCTCGCACCGAAGGGATCGTGCCGGCGCCCGAGCCGACGCACGCCATCGCTGCGGCGATCCGCGAGGCGTTGGCGTGCAAGGAGTCGGGTGAGGAGAAGGTGATTCTCACCGCGTTGTGCGGCCACGGCCATCTCGATCTCGCGAGCTACGAGAAGTACCTGTCGGGAGAGATGGTCGACTACGACCTGCCCGACTCCGTGATTGCCGACGCCATGGCCAGCGTCCCCGTCATCGCCTGACCCGCATCACCCCCCTCCTTCACGTTTGCGAGCGGATTCGGATGGGACGGTCCATCCGAAGTTGCACGCAAACGTGGGTTCAGGCGGGGGTCAGAGGGTGAGTTCGTAGAGGTCGGGGTCGGTCGCCGATGGTCGGAAGCCGACGCGCTCGAGGTACTTGCGGTGGGTGTCGGTCGTGCCGGCACTGCGCAGCTCGGCGATCCCGTCGGCTCGGAAGACGGCGGCGCCTGGTCCGTAGAGCCACCGCCCGAGGCGCGAGTCGCGGTAGGGCCCGAGGACGTAGTCGAGGTCGATCGTGAGTGTCGATCCCTGCCGGCGCCCGATCAGCAGCCCGGCGGGCAGGCCGTCGCGGTTGAGGAGCAGCGTCACGACGTCGTCGCCCTTGGGGAGATGGAAGTCGGGTTGGAACCGGTGGATGTCGATCAGGTGGAACGCCACGAAGTCGGCGAGAAACGGCGAGTCGGCTCGGATGTGCGACACGCCGAGGTCACGTCCGTGGGGCCTGCCCGACGCGAACTCCTTGCGCAGGAACCACACGTTGATGATCGCGATCGAACCGTTGGTGATCATGATCGGGACCGAGTCGATCAAGGCGCCGTACACGAAGAACGTCACCGACCCGCACAACGAGACCATCCGCAGCCGGACGACCGAGGTCATCGTCAGCGACAGCACCACCAGCGCCGATGCCGTGTAGCCGATCAACTCGACACCACTCAGTTCGAACACTCCCGCAGGGTATCCAACCTGTTACATCTGGGGTCAGACCCCAGATGTAACAGGGGCGTCAACAGGCGCTGCGGCCGACTGGTTGTAGACCACGACGGCGAGCGCCCCGATCACGACCGCCATGGCCACCCCTTGGATCGCAGTGACCGCCTCGCCGAGCACGATCCATGCCAGCAACGCCGAGAACACAGGGATCAGGAGGGTGAACGTCGAGCCGACCCACAGTGGGATTCGCACCAGCGACCAGTTCATCATCGCGTGACCGATGAGGCCAGATGTGGCCGCCATCAGGACGAGCCAGCCCCAGTTGGCCGCCGTCGGCCACGTCATGTCCTGGCCGAACGCGAGGCCGAGCGGAGCGCAGATCGCCATCGTCCACAGCGCGGTCCCCGCGGTGAACTCCGTCGAGGTCATCGTCGCCTTCGAGTTCTTCGACGTGACGAAGTAGGCGCTCCACGACAGCATGGCCCCGAGCGCCAGCAGGTCGCCGCGGATGTCGCTGGTGCCGTCGTCGGCGCCGGCCGCAACGACCACGATCGTGCCGGCCAGCGCGACCACCGACCAGGCGATGTTGCGGAGTCCGATGTGCTCTCCGAAGAACCGTGCCGCGATCACGCCGACGACGATCGGCTGCATCGAGCCGATGATCGTGGCGTTGACGATGCTGGTGAGCTTCACGGCGGAGAAGAACAAGGCGATGTCGGCACCCAGCGCGATGCCGCCCCACATCGAGTCGCGCACGACCCGCAACCGGAACGGCGTCCCGCGTGCGCGCATCCAGACGATCAACACGAGCGCGAAGAAGGCGAACCGGTAGAAACCGATCGCCAGGCTGCCCATGTCGATGTACTTGGCGAGGATCGTGCCGGTCGACCAGGCACACACGGCGATGCCGGCGCCGATCAGCCCACGCGACACGTCCCGCGCGGCAGCGTCCGATGCGCCTGATGCTCCGGCCGCCGTGGTGGTCACGCGCGCAACGTAGCGCTGCCGGCGCGCCGTGGTGCCATCCTGGGGCGATGGCAACGCATCCGATCTCCGGGTTCGATCTCGAACAGACCGACACCCTCCTCAAGACGACCAAGCAGGTCCGCAAGCGGCTCGACCTCACTCGACCCGTGCCGTACGAGGTGCTGCTGGAGTGCATCGACGTTGCCAGCCACGCACCGATGGGCGGCAACCTCGAGCGCAACCGGTGGATGATCATCGACGACGCCGACACCAAGGCGAAGATCTCCGAGTACTTCGGCGCGGTCGGCCGTCCGTACCTGGCGATGAACTCGGAGGCGCCTGCCGACGATCGCACCGGCAAGGTGATCGATTCGGCGACCTTCCTCATCGACCACCTGCACGAGGTGCCAGCGCTCGTCCTGGCGATGCGTCTCGACCGTGTTCCCGCGGGCGCATCGACGGGTGCATATGCCGGCTACTGGGGGTCGGTGATTCCCGGGGTCTGGAGCTTCCAGCTGGCGGCGCGGTCGCGCGGGATCGGCTCGGCGTGGACCACCTTCCATCTCGAACACGAAGCCGAGGTCGCCGACCTGCTCGGCATCCCGGCGTCGGTGACGCAGGTGTGCCTGCTCCCCGTGGGGTACTACACGGGCGACTCGTTCAGCCCGGCGCCGCGCCGTCCGGCCCGCGACGTCACCTACCTCAACCGTTGGAAGGCTCCGGTCGAGTGACCTGACGGGCGGGGACCTCGGCTCAGAGGCCGTCGGCGAGCAGGCCGAACTGGCGGTAGACCGCTGCGGCGTCCCAGAAGCTGCGGACCTCGACCACCTGACCGTTCTCGACGCGCAGGACGTCGACGCCCTCCATCACGATGCGCCGCTGCGTCGCAACCGGAGCGATCTCGCCGTACGGGCCGGTGTGCGTGCCGGCCGTCGTCCACCACAACACGACCTGGTCGCCGGCGTCGATCAGTTCGACGATCTCGGTCTCGACGTCGCTGAACGCCCCCTGATAGCGCTCGACGTCCTCGCGGAGCACGTCGGTCGTCGATCCGTCGAAGCCGGTCATCACCGTGCGGGCCGTCGGAGCGACGTACCGGTCGATCGCCGTCATGTCGCCGTCGCGCCACAGCTCGAGATGCAGTGCACGAACGAGGTCGACGGGTCGCTGCGGTTCGGCGGTCACGACGACACCGCCGTGGCCTCGACGAGTTCCTTGAGCACACGTCGCATCTCGAGCGTGATCTTGTCGGCGCGAGAGTGGAACTCGACGGTTGGATCGAGCGGGACGGCCTTGCGGCTGAGGCGCTCGAGCAGGGCCCGGTCCTCCTCGGCGACGGCGCTCTGGAAGGCCACCACGCCGGCGATCTCCGCAGGGTCATCGGCGATGTCGTTGCGATAGTCGGTGCAGAACACGCGTGTGCTGTTGGCGTCGATGGGCTGGTGGAAGAACGTGATCGTCATGACGGCAGCCTCCTCGGGGTAGCTGAGCTTGAGGTAGACGTGGTGTGGGGGCGTGAAGACCCAGAACGATTCGCGCTCGACGGTACGGAACTCGTCGGCGAGGTATGAGTCGGCGAGCGCCTTGGTGGTGTGTCGGTAGCGAACCGAGAAGCTGCTGCCGTCGCGCACGACGTCGTAGTCGTTGACCTGACGGTCCTCGATCGCGCCGAACGTGTCGAGGTGCAAGAACGCGATGTGTCCGGGGTCGAGGAAGTTGTCGGCCATCTGCGCCGCGCTGGCATTCCAGACCATCGGCGGCAGTGGGCAGCGGACGAACGAGTCGTCGTCGTGCTCGGCAACCGTCGGTAACTCGGTCACGGGTTCGTCGGGCGCGATCCAGATCAGCCCGAGGTGTTCCACGCAGCGAGCCGCGGTGCCACAGGCCGCGCGGGAGGGAATCGGGGTATCCGGTGCCAGCGCGGGGATCTCGATGCAGGTGCCGTCGGACGCGAAGCGGAAACCGTGGTAGGCGCAGCGCAACCCGTCGCCGTCGATCGAGCCGGCGCTCAGCGGCGCCATCCGGTGTGGGCACGCATCGCGCAGCGCGGCGAGGTGGCCGCCGAGTCGAGCGATGCACCAGCGTTCGCCGAGGAGCTCGACGGCGAGCGGGCCGTCGTCGGCGAGCTCCTCGACGCGAGCAACGGGATGCCAGCAGCGTCGCAACAACGGGTGGGTGTTGTCGAACCATGCCTGTTCAGTCATGTTGGATGTCCTTCCGGATGGGCGTCGACGAATGCGGGTGTGATCGTTGCCCGCCGTTCGATCGTCAAGGCCGTGGCGTCGTCGCGTTCGTGGATGGCGGCGAGCAACGGGGCGTAGCGGTCGGAGACGGCTTGGCGGTCGGGGAGTGCCTCGTGGATGCGGCGCATCAGGTCGCGCTCCCTCGTGGCGTGTTCCGGCGGACGTGCCTGCTCGCCGTCCTGGAGCACGATGTGCCCGTCGACGATCACGGTGTGAACCGACTCGCCGTGCTCCGCGAAGACGAGGCTGCGCACGAGTGCATCGCGATCGACGGCCGCGTGTCGGTCGGCGTCGAGCAGGACGATGTCGGCGCGGCGTCCGGGGGCGAGGCTTCCGATCGAGGCGTCGAGCGCCCTCGCGCCCCCTGCCAACCCCGCCTGCCAGATGCTCGTCGCTTGGGGCCACTGCGTGAACGCGCCCGACAGGGTGTGCATCAGCGTCGCGATCTTCATCGTCTCGAACATGTTCTGGTTGTCGTTCGACGCGGCGCCGTCGGCGCCCAACGCCACGCTCACCTCCCCGTCGAGCAGGCCACTCAACGGGAGGAGTCCCGAGCCGCACCGCAGGTTCGACACCGGATTGTGCACGATCGTCGAGCCCGCCGACCGCACCAGCTTGAACTCGTCGGCGTCGAGCCAGACGCAATGCGCCAGGCTGGTGCGCGCGTGCAGCGCACCGATGTCCGCGAGGTGGGCGACCACCGACTTGCCGTAGCGCTCGCGCGTGGCGAACACCTGCGAGCGGGTCTCGAGCACGTGGGTGTGCAGCGGTGCGTTGTTCGACGCTGACAACCTTGCGAGTCCGAGCATCAGCTCGTCGCTGCAGCGTTGTGGCGCCGATGGCCCGACCATCGGGGTGACCAACGCTCGATCCGCGTGTTCGCGCACGAAGCGCTCCATCGACTCGATGAGCCGACCCGGCTCGACGGGCGCCGACAGCGGATCGGGTGCGTCGAAGTCGCCGAACTCGATCGACTCGAAGATGTCGCGGTCCTGGATCATCGGTGCCAGGCCACATCGCATCCCGGAGTCCGCGTAGGCGCTCGTCAGCGCGTCGATGTGCTCGTCGAACCCCTCAGCGGGCACCCACGGGTGATCGAGCACGGCGGTGCATCCCGTCGCCGCCATCTCGAACGCACCGGACAACGCCAGCGTGTAGCTGTCGTCGGGACTGAACTCGACGCCGCCGTACACCACCCACATCAACCAGAGATCGAGGGGGAGGTTCGGTGCCACCCCACGGTCCAGATGCTGGCCCGAGTGGGTGTGCGCGTTGATCAGACCGGGCATGGCGATCAGGCCTTCGCCGTCAATCGTCTGAGCGTCGGTGATTGCGCCGACGTGGCCCATCGCGGCGATCGTGCCGTCGACGACGTGGATGTCCGCGCGCTGCAGTGGAAGCCCGGGATCGAGCACCGTCGCACCGCGGATCACGAGATCGCGGCTCATGTCGCCTCGTCGACGTCAGGGCCGACCGCGCGCGTCGTCGACGAGCGTCCCGACTCGTGCTCCGGAAAGACATCGACGTACGTGTCGCCTGGCACGTATGGCAATGCGTCCAGCAGGTCCTCGTCGACGTCGACGCCGAGGCCGGGCCCGCTGGGGGCCACGATGGTGCCGCCCTGGAGGTGGTCGAGGGCGAGTCCTGGGTTCGCCCCGATGTCGGTGATCATCGGCTGGTGTGCGTCGATGTCGTACTCGCACAACCGGACCCTCGCGGCTGTCGCCCAGTGGAGATTGGCGGCGAGCCCGACCACCGTCGGGCCGCCCACGTGCGGGATCACCTCGATCGAGTGTCGTTCGGCGATGTCTGCGATGCGCAGGCAGTTGAGAATGCCGCCGGCAAGGGTTGCGTCGGGTTCGAACACTCTCGCGGCGTCGCGCCTCGCCAGCTCGGCGTACGCGTCGGGCGAGTAGACCCGCTCGCCGACGGCGATGCGGATCGGTGACGCGTGTTGGACGCGTTCGAGACCGACCAGGCGGTGCTGGGGAACGGGTTCCTCGAAGAAGTGGATTCGCAGCGGAGCGATCTCGTGTGCGAGCGCGATCGCGGTGTCGGGGTCGTGGAACCAGTACGAGTCGACGCCGATCAACGGACGCGGTCCGATGTGTTCGCGCACCGTCCGAACGACCTCGACGTCATCCGCGAGGTCACGGCCGAGCCTCACCTTGACGCCGGCGAACCCGAGCGCCATGCACCGGTCGAAGTATCGGGCGTGCCAGTCGGCCGACTCCTCGAACATCGTCGTGCCGGTGCCGTACAGTGGGATCGGAATGGCAGCGGCCCCCAGCAGGCGGTGGACCGGCACGCCGTGGTGCTTGCCGGCGATGTCCCACAGCGCGATCTCGATCGCGCCGAGCGCCTGGCTGGTCGCCCCCTCGGTTCCGAGGTAGCCGTCGAGCACCACGGTGAGTTCGGCCATGCGATCTCGGATCGCCAGCGGGTCACGACCGACGAGATGGCCGGCGCAGACGTCGTCGACCGTCGCCTGCAGGACCGTTGGATACGAGTGACCCCAGTTCGTCGACGCCTCGCCCCATCCGACGGTGCCGTCGTCGGTCTCGACGCGGACGAGCGCGAAGCTCCGTTGCATCGGTGGATCGAGCTTTCGATAGCCCACCAGGCGGGTGCGTACCTCGACGATCTTCACTCCGGTGCGTTTCTAGTTCCTCGGCATCGGTGATAGGTGAGAATGATCACCTCGTAACACGGTGTTCACACGTCGCGATCATTGCCGACGCAATCGGTATCTAACTTCGGCACCCATCGGTGGGGTCCGCTCGGACCGACGCCGGGAACGTGGTTGATCAGCGAGGGTTGTCATGAGCGACGTGGGCACGCAGCGAACCGGAGAGCGGCTGCGGTCGTTCGCGGCGCCGCTGGCGGGCCTGGGTGTGCTCGCTGCGCTCTGGGTCTGGGGTGGTCGATCAGGGTGGGCCAACGGCATGGTGGTCACGCCCGTCGACGCCATCGCGCCCATCGTCGGTGACAGCCGCGACGCCTACTTTCGGGCCGCAGTCGCGACCATCTCCGCTGCGGCGCGCGGATTCATGGTCGGAGGAATGTTGGCATTCGTCGCTGCGTTGGTCGCCGTGTCGGTGCCGGTCCTCCGAGGATTCGTGGTGCGACTTGCCACCGTGGCCAACGCCGCGCCGTGGGTCGCGGTCGCACCCTGTCTGCTGATCGTGCTCGGCCGTGATCAGGGTCCTGTCGCCGTCGCCGCCCTCGCCGTGTTCTTCCCGATCTTCGTGTCGACCTCGGTCGGCCTGACCGCAGCGCCCCCGGCCATCCACGACGTCGCGACCGCACTCGGCGCCGGTCGGCTCAGGCGGGTGTGGTCGGTACAACTTCCGGCGTCGTGGCCATCGACCGCCGACGGGCTCAAGCTGGCGGCGCCGGCGGCG
>JBGSII010000182.1:0-6419 GCA_041742555.1 Ilumatobacteraceae bacterium | reverse complement strand
GTCGTGGTCTTGCCGACGCCTCCCGGCCCGCAGGTGACGATGAGCTTCGCCCTCGAGACCTCGGCGCGGAAGGAGTCGGCGACGACGCCCGCGGTCACGACTGCCCCCCGATCGTCGGCCCCACGAGCGCATCGGCGAGCTCGCCGAGGTGATGCAGTGTCAGCCGTGGCGTGGCGAGCCGCGGCAACGTCACGATCGGCACGCCGATGCCCGCGGCGAGCCGTTCGATCTGATGACGTTGCCGGTCGAGCCGGGCTCGACCGAAGTCGGTCGACGATGCGAGCGCCGCCTTCGCCGACGCCGACAAGGTCACCTTCTGCGAGCGGGCGGCCATCGCAGGCGTCTTCGAGAGGCCGGGCCGGTCGGGCCAACACGAGTTGACGACGGCTGGCAGCAGCCCGAGACCGATGTCCGCCTGGAGCTCGGCACCCAACTCGAGCGCCTCCGTCACGGGCGTCTCCTCCGGCAGCGTGACGATCATGGCGAGGCATCGCGCGGGGTCGCGGAGCATCGCGTCGGCCTCGACGGCCTGCTCACGCACCGGCCCCGACTGGACGACGTCGGAGAGCCCGGTGGCCGACCGAAGAAACGGCGCAGCATGGCCGGCGGGAGGCGCGTCGACGACGATCAGGTCGGCGGCTCGCTCCCGCTCGAGTTCCTTGATCTTTCCCAGTACCAGCAAGTGTTCGAGTCCCGGTGTCGCCGCGGCGATCATCGGGAGCGAGGCAGCCGATGCGGCGCGCCGCAGCACACCTCCGACGCCCTTCAGCTCGAGGTAGTCGCCGAAGGCCTGGTCCGCCGGAATGGTCCGCCCGCGTACCTGGCCGGCTCCCTTGATGCGCCGCAGGATCCGGTCGCTCGAATCGATTTCTCGCCCGCCGAGGAGCGGACCCATGCCGGGCCGACCATCAACGGCGACATACAGCACGTCGGCACCCTCGCGGGCCGCGGCGAGTGCATACGCAGCTGCCACCGTGGACGAGCCGACGCCGCCCTTTCCAGCGACGACCGCAACGCGCGTGCTGGTGAGCCAGTCCGGGGAACTCATCACTCATCACGGTATCGGCAGCACTCGGCGTCGAACCGTGACCGATGACCTCAGTGCGCGTCCGAGCCGCCGGCGAACCGGGGTCCCGCCTTGCCGACGTGGCTCCCGATCGGACGGCCCACGGCGTCACAGGCCAGATTCGCCGCGTCGAGGATGCCAGCGAGCGAGATGCCCGTCGTCGCCCCCATCGCCTCGAGGGCATGCGTGAGGTCCTCGATCGGCACGTTGCCGCTCGCGCCAGGAGCGAACGGACACCCGCCGAGACCGCCGACGCTCGCATCGAGCCGCGTGGCGCCGTGCTCCAACGCGGCGATTGCGTTGGCGAGCGCCAGACCGCGGGTGTCGTGCAGATGAACGCCGATCGGCACGTCGACGTTCGAACGAACCAGCCCCACGAGGACGGCCACCTCCGTCGGGACGGCCACACCGACCGTGTCGGCCAGACCGACCGACGAGGCGCCGGCGTCGACGACCCGACGTGCGACCTCGACGACACGATCTGGGTCGACTCGATGTTCGAACGGGCACCCCATGGCGGTCGCCAGCGTCGCCTCGACGACGGCACCCGCATCGATCGCCTCCGACGCGAACCGCTGGAACTCGGCGAGTGATTCGTCGGTTCCGGCGCCGGCATTGTGTCGGCTGTGGGTCTCGCTCACCGACACCACGTACTGCAGGTGCGTGAGCCCGGCAGCGAGTGCCCGCTGGGCGCCTCGAGCATTCAGCACAAGGCCCCATCGCGTGACCCCGGCCGCTGCAGCCAGCTCGGCCGTGGTCGTACACATGGCTTCGGCATCGGCCATTGCCGGCACACGATCCGAGCGGACGAAACTTGTCACTTCGAGGTCGCGCACACCCGCCGCGACAAGCGCCTGGAAGATCGCCGACTTGGCATCGGTCGGGATCGGCGCCTCGTCCTGCAGGCCGTCGCGCAGGGTCACATCGCGCAGGACCACACTCGCGGGAAGTCGATCGGCCACGGACACGTGCGCAGTCTCTCGCTTTCGTGGCGACAGCGTCGACTCGGTAGACAACAAGCATGGACGGCCACACACAGACCCGGACCGGACCGCTCCTCGGCGTGAGGGTGCTGGAACTCGGAAACTTCATCGCCGGGCCGTTCGCCGGACAACTCTTGGGTGACTACGGCGCCGAGGTGATCAAGATCGAAGCGCCGGACGGCGGCGATCCGATGCGCCACTGGGGAGTTTGTGTGAACGACTCGAGCCTGTGGTGGCCGATCATCGCGCGCAACAAACGATCGGTCGTCGCCGACCTCAAGAACCCGCAGGACCTGGCATTCGTCCAGCGGCTCGCCCTCGAATGCGACGTCGTACTCGAGAACTTCCGACCCGGTGTGCTGGCCAAGTTCGGACTCGATTACGAGACGCTGTCGTCGAGCAATCCGGGCATCATCGTGACGCACGTGTCGGGATTCGGACAGACCGGACCGCGAGCAACCGAGGCGGGCTTCGGTTCGATCGGAGAAGCGGTGGGTGGGATCCGCCACACCACCGGCGATCCCGACCGTCCGCCGGCTCGATGTGGGATCAGCCTCGGCGACTCGCTCGCCGCGATGTTCGCTGTGATCGGGACGCTGGCAGCGCTCCACGAACGTTCGGCGAGCGGCCGCGGCCAGGAAGTCGACGTCGCCATCTACGAGGCGGTGGCGGCACTGATGGAATCGTCGATGGTCGACTTCGAGGTCGCCGACGTGCTGCGCGGCCGTTCAGGCGGCACCCTGCCCGGCGTTGCGCCGGCCAACGCCTACCCGACCAGCGACGGATCCGAGGTGTTGATCGCCGGGAACGCGGACACCGTGTTCGCCAGGTTGTGCGACGCGATGGGCCGGCCCGAGCTGGCGGCCGACGAACGCTACGCCACCCACGAGGCGCGCGGGGAGCACGAACGCGAGCTCGACACAGTCGTCGGTGCGTGGACCTCGACGCTCGGATCCGATGAACTGCTCGCCCTCCTGCGGGAACACACCGTGCCGGCAGGACGGGTGTACACAGCCGCGGACATGCTGCGCGACGAGCACTATGCGGCTCGCGACATGGTCCAGCGGCGCGTCGCCCGTACCGGAGTCGACACGCCGATGCTCGGCGTGGTCCCGAAGTTCTCCCGCACCCCTGGCAGCGTCGCCGACGTCGGCCCCGACCTCGGCGAACACACCGAGCTCTACCGCTGAGTGCAGCATTGCAGCAGGGGTCTGACCCCTGCTGCAATCAGAACTCTTCGTCGAACGCGACGTCGCCGACCACGCCGACCTGGTAGCTGCTGACGGTGCGTTCGAAGAAGTTCGACAGGCCCTGGACGTCTTGCAGCTCCATGAAGCTGAACGGGTTCTTCGAGCCGTACTCGTGGGCGTAGCCGAGTTGTGCGAGGCGTTGGTCGGCGACGAACTCGAGGTAGGTGCGGGTGTCGGCGAGGCTCATGCCGGGCACACCCTCGCCGAGCACGTCGGCCGCGAACAGGTGCTCACATTCGATCGCCTCGTTGAGCATCTCGCGGATGTCGGCTTCGAGTTCGGCGTCGAACAGTTCGGGCTGTTCCTTGCGGACCGTGTCGACCACCTCGAACGCGAAGTTCATGTGGCAGCTCTCGTCGCGGAACACCCAGTTCGTGCCGTCGGCGAGCCCGTTCAGCAATCCCTTCGACCGCAGGAAGTACACGTAGGCGAAGGCCGCGAAGAAGAACAGGCCTTCGATGCACGTGGCGAAACAGATCAGGTTGAGCAGGAACTGCTTGCGTTGCTCCGGCGTCTCGATCCGCTGCAGACCCTGGATCGAGTCGATCCACTTGAAGCAGAACTCGGCCTTGGCTCGGATCGACGGGATGTTCTCGACCGCTGCGAACGCCGCTTCGCGCTCGGCCATGTCGGGGATGTAGTTGTCGAGCAACGTCAGGTAGAACTGGACGTGCAACGCCTCTTCGTAGAGCTGGCGCGACAGGTACATCCGCGCCTCTGGGGCATTGATGTGCTGATACAGGTTGAGCACCAGGTTGTTCGACACGATCGAGTCGCCCGTGGCGAAGAACGCAACGAGGCGCGACACGAGGTGCTTCTCGGCGGGCATCAGCTTGCGCTGCAGGTCGACGAGATCGTCGGAGAAGTCGATCTCCTCCACCGTCCATGTGTTCTTGATCGCGTCGCGATACATGTCGAAGAACTGCGGGTAGCGCATCGGGCGCAGCGTCAGGTCGTAGCCCGGGTCGAGGATGTTGGTCGGACGCCTGGCGCCCACCGGCGCCGTCGACTCGAGCGCGTTCGCAGGAACGACGCCTGATGCAGCCGATGCGTAGTCGGTGATCGGATCGATGAGAGCCATCAGTCGCACGCCTCGCAGGCTTCGGGGTTCTCGAGGCTGCACGCGACCGCCTCTTCGTCGCTGAACGTCTTGGCCGTCGTGTCGTCGACGAGCGGCACGATCGCCTCGGGCTTGCCACCGCCACTCGGCGGTGTCGGCGCGGACTTGGAGGCCGTGGTGGTGCTCTGATTGATCCGAGTAGCCGGACGGCTCCGCAGGTAATAGGTGGTCTTGAGTCCTGCCTTCCAGGCGTGCAGGTACATCGAGGACAGCTTGCCGATCGTCGGCGTCTCCATGAACAGGTTGAGCGACTGGCTCTGGTCGATGAACGCGCCACGCTCGGCGGCCATGTCGATCAACGCCCGCTGCGGGATCTCCCAAGCGGTCCGGAACACCTCTTTCAGTTCGTCGGGGATGCGGTCGACGTCTTGCACCGACCCCTCGGCTCGCTTGATGTCGTTGATCATCTGCTCGTCCCACAGATTGCGGGCCTGGAGTTCACGCACCAGGTAGCGGTTGATCTGCATGAACTCACCCGACAGCGTCTCGCGCTTGAACAGATTCGACACCTGCGGCTCGATGCACTCGTAGCAGCCGACGATCGACGCGATCGTCGCCGTCGGCGCAATGGCGATGAGGAGACTGTTGCGCAGACCGTGGGCGGCGATTCGCGCCCGCAGCGCGTCCCAGTCGAGTTCGGCGGGCGCAGTGACCCCGCCGTTGGCCTTGTCCCACAGATCGAACTGCAAGTCACCCTTGGCCGCCCGGGTGCCATCGAAGGCCTCGTGTGGACCATTGGCCTCGGCGAGCTCGGTCGATGCCCACAGTGCGTGGAAGTAGATGTGGGCACTGATCGTGCGACTCAGGTCCTTGGCATCCGGCGAGTCGAAGGCGAGGCCCTTCTTGAAGAAGACATCCTGCAGGCCCATGAGGCCGAGGCCGACCGGACGCCATTTGTGGTTCGAGAATTCGGCCTCGGTGGTCGGGTAGTAGTTGATGTCGATGACCCGGTCGAGCAGTGGCACGACCTGGCGCACGACGTCACCGAGATGGGCGTAGTCGAACTCGCCATCAGCTCGGACGTAGGCGCCGAGGTTGAGCGAACCGAGATTGCAGACCGCGGTGTTCTGCTGGTCCGTCACTTCGAGGATCTCGGTGCACAGGTTCGAGAGGTGCACCACACGCGGGCTTCCGTCCTCGTTCGGTTCACCCGTCTGATTGCACTTCTCGTTGGACGCGTCCTTGAACGTGACCCAACCGTTGCCGGTCTGGGCGAGTGTGCGCATCATCTTCGAGTAGAGCTGACGGGCGGGCACCTGCTTGTCGTAGAGGCCGGCTTCCTCGGCGGCGACGTAGGCCCGCTCGAACTCCTCACCGAACAGGTCGGTGAGGTGCGGGACCTGCTTGGGGTCGAACAGGCTCCACTGCCAGTCCTTCTCGACGCGCTCCATGAACAGGTCGGGGATCCAGTTGGCGATGTTCAGGTTGTGCGTGCGACGGGCGTGGTCGCCGGTGTTGTCGCGCAGTTCCAAGAAGTCTTCGATGTCGGCGTGCCACGACTCGAGGTACACGCACGCCGCACCTTTGCGACGACCGCCCTGGTTGACGGCGGCGACCGATGAGTCGAGCGTGCGCAGCCACGGCACGATGCCGTTGGACAGACCATTGGTGCCCTGGATGAGCGAACCCTTTGCCCGCACCCGGTGCCAGGCGACGCCGATGCCGCCGGCGAACTTCGACAACTTGGCGATGTCGGTGTAGCGCTTGTAGATGCCTTCGAGGCTGTCCTCGGGGGAATCGAGCAGGTAGCAGCTCGACATCTGGCTGTGCGACGTGCCCGAGTTGAACAATGTCGGGCTCGACGGCAGGTACGCGAGCGACGACATGAGGTCGTAGAACGCCACCGCTTCGTCGACGTCGTTCGACAGCCCGCAGGCCACGCGGAGAAAGAAGTACTGCGGTGTCTCGATGACCTCACGTCGTGACGGGTGACGCAGGAGGTACCGGTCGTACACGGTGCGCAGGCCGAAGAACTCGAAGCTGCGGTCACGGTCGGAGTC
>JBGSII010000181.1:0-5285 GCA_041742555.1 Ilumatobacteraceae bacterium | reverse complement strand
CTGAGATGGTGATGCCTGGTGACAATGTCGAGATGACGGTGGAGTTGGGCAAGCCGATCGCGATGGACGAGGGGTTGCGGTTCGCGATCCGTGAGGGTGGCCGTACCGTGGGCGCCGGCCGCGTCACCAAGATCCTCAAGTAAGAGAACAGGAATTCAGATGGCCAAGAGCGAGAAGCGGGTCAAAGTGACCCTCGAATGCACGGAGTGCAAGCGGCGCAACTACATCACGATGAAGTCGAAGATCAACGATCGTGAGCGTCTCGAGATGAAGAAGTACTGCGCCAACGAGCGTCAGCACACCCTCCACAAGGAGACCCGCTGATCCCACGGCGCTGGTTCACGGGCAGCGAGCGCGGTCGGCAGCGGCCGCGGTCAGCCTTCGGGGATCGCTGGTACCCTCCACGGGTACTCGGCGTCCCGCCCGAGGGCAGTAGCTCAGCTGGTAGAGCATCGGTCTCCAAAACCGACGGTCGGGGGTTCGAGTCCCTCCTGCCCTGCCCACCACCGAACGAGAAACCATGTCACTGGACGATTTGAACCGCGAGCAGAAGCGTCAGCTTCGCAAGATGGGTGCCCTCGACGAGCAGGGCAAGCCGTCGCGCGCCCAGCGGCAGCCGAAGAAGAAGACGGATCGGGTCGGCCCCCGTCAGTACCTCCGCGAGGTGCGCGACGAAATGCGCAAGGTGGCGTGGCCGAAGCGTCCCGAGGTCAAGCGTTACTCGATCATCGTCATCATCACGGTCGTGGTCTACACGGCGCTCGTCGGTGGATTCGACTACATCTTCGGCCAGATCTCGGACTGGTTCTACTCGAGCTGACATCACATGACCGACGACCTGACTGAGACCACTGACATGACCGACAACGAGACCACCACCGACGACACGGTCATCAACCCCGTCGACCTCCTCCCGGTCGGCAACACCGACGTGCTGGCCGAGGCTGCCGTGCGCGACGACGAGTCCGACGAAGGAATCGAGCTCGCCGAGGAAGTCGAAGCCGTCCACGTCGAGTCCGACGAGACCCACGCTGCCGAGGAAGATGCCAGCGAGGCGGAGGACTCGGACACAGCTGCCGAGGCAAGCTCCAGCGACGAGGCAGACGCCGATGCCGACCTCGACAGTCACGACGAAGATGGTGGTGAGGCGTCGCACGACGTGACCGATGATCCGACGATGCGGCCCGGTCAGTGGTACGTGGTGCACACGCAGTCGGGCTACGAGAAGAAGGTCACCGCCAATCTCGAGGCTCGCATCCAGTCGATGAACATGGAGGACAAGATCTACGAGATCGTCATCCCCATGGAGGAAGTCGACGAGTTCAAGAACGGCAAGAAGCAGACCGTGCAGCGCAAGGTCTTCCCGGGCTACTTGCTGGTTCGGTGCATCATGGACGACGAGTCCTGGTACTGCGTGCGCAACACCCCGGGTATCACCGGCTTCGTCGGCCAGAGCCGTCACGGCCAGAAGCCGACTCCGCTGTCGCGCCGGGAGGTGAAGACGTTCCTCACCCCCAAGACCGAGGGCGTCGACGCCGCGCCGCGCCGCAAGGCCAAGCTCGACTACGAAGAGGGCGAGAGCGTACGCGTGAAGGAAGGCCCGTTCGCCGACTTCACCGGCGAGATCGCCGAGATCAACGCCGACCACATGAAGTTGAAGGTTCTCGTCAACATCTTCGGTCGCGAGACCCTGGTGGAGATGGACTTCAGCCAGGTCGCCAAACTCTGATTCGCCACCGGCGACGGAAGACACAGGAAAAGGAACATCGCTATGGCGAAGAAGAAAGTACTCACGGTCGTCAAGATCCAGATCGAGGCCGGCAAGGCCAGCCCCGCGCCGCCTGTCGGCACGGCGCTCGGCCCGCACGGCATCGCGATCATGGACTTCGTGAAGGCCTACAACGCGCAGACCGAGGCCCAGGCCGGAACGGTGGTGCCGACCGAGATCACGATCTACGAGGATCGCACGTTCGACTTCGTGCTCAAGACCCCGCCCACCGCCGTGCTGATCCGCGAGAAGGCCGGGCTCGCCAAGGCTGCGACCAACCCGGGCGCTCAGGTTGCCGGGTCGATCACCGAGGCACAGCTCGAGGAGATCGCCACCATCAAGATGCCCGACCTGAACGCCTACGACATGGAAGCTGCCAAGCTCCAGGTCCGCGGCACCGCCCGGAGCATGGGCATCGAAGTCAAGTAGTCGTTACATCTGGGGTCAGACCCCAGATGTAACTCCATTCACGCCACGACCGGGATCACCTCGCCCGGCGGGCCAACCACTGAGGGAGACACACAATGTCAGGCAAGAAGTTCGCAAACGCGCTCAAGCAATTCGACCGCGATCAGTTCTACGCTCCGTCCGAGGCGGTCGGACTCGTCAAGACGATGGCGTCGGCCAAGTTCGACGAGAGCGTCGACGTGTCGATCCGCCTCGGCGTCGACCCTCGCAAGGCCGACCAGATGGTTCGCGGCACCGTTGCCCTGCCTGCCGGGACCGGCAAGGACATTCGCGTCGCCGTCTTCGCCACCGGCGAGGCAGCTGACGAGGCGCGGGCTGCGGGCGCCGACATCGTCGGCGCTGACGACCTGGCGACGGAGGTCGAGGGTGGGAAGATGGATTTCGATCTCGTGATCGCCACTCCCGACATGATGCCCGTGGTCGGTCGTCTGGGCCGCGTGCTCGGCCCGCGCGGTCTCATGCCGAACCCGAAGACCGGCACCGTGACGCCGGATGTCGGCAAGGCTGTCGAAGACTTCAAGGGTGGCAAGGTCGAGTACCGCACCGATCGGTACGGCAATGTTCACGTACCGCTGGGCAAGGCCAGCTTCGAGCCGTCCGCGCTCGAGCAGAACTTCCGTGCGGTGATCGACGAGATCCAGCGTGCGAAGCCGGCGTCGGCCAAGGGTAAGTACCTGAAGAAGATCACCGTGTCGTCCACGATGGGCCCCGGGGTCCACATCGACACCGGTCGCCTGAAGCCCGAAACGAACGTCTGAGCGAGAGGAAGCCTCGGCATCGCGCCGTAGCCTTTCGAACCACATACGAAAACGGTCGCTCGCCTGAGACCGTTGGTCCCCGACGTATTGGGGGTAATGGGTTCGCCCGCCAACCGAGGTGCATATCGCCGAAGAACCACTGCCCGACTCGATCCGGCAGTGCGCTCCTCGTCGGTGTTCGCATCTGATGCGAGCACCACGAGTTGAGCGAGAGGAGGTATGCACACATGACAACGACAACGACACTCAGGAGCGAGCCCCGCGCCGACAAGGTGGCGATCGTCGAGGAGATCACGGCGAAGCTGAACGACAGCGTCGCCGTGTTCGTCTCGGAGTACCGCGGGATGTCGGTCGGCCAACTGGCCGGTCTGCGGTCCCCGCTGCGCAGCGCTGGTGCCGAGCACAAGGTCTACAAGAACACGCTCGCTCGGATCGCCGCGACGAACGCCGGCTACGAAGCGCTCAACGAGTTCTTGCTCGGGCCGTCGGCGCTCACGTTCGTCACCGGTGATTCGGTGGCGGCCGCCAAAGCGCTGCTCGATCAGAGCAAGACGAACCCGCTGCTCGTCATCAAGGGAGGAATGCTCGGCTCAGCGCCGATGTCCGCCGATGACGTGAAGGCCCTCGCCAACCTGCCGTCGCGCGACGTTCTGCTGGCCCAGCTGGCAGGCGCGTTCCAGGCTCCGCTGGTCAAGACCGCAGGTCTGCTCCAGGCGCTCCCGCGCAACTTCGCGTACGGGCTGTCCGCACTCATCGATCAGAAGGCCGCCGCCGAGGCTGCCTGACCACCACCCACCGAGACACCAGCTCACCCCGAAAGCTGCACCGATCGCTGCGCTCAGCGCGACCTTCCGTGCACATTTCGGACCAATTTGAATGAGGAGAACCGAAAAATGTCCACCAAGGAAGAAATCCTCGACGCGATCAGCAACATGACCGTGATCGAACTCAAGGAACTGCTCGACGCCTTCGAGGAGAAGTTCGAAGTCACCGCGGCAGCACCCGTCGCGGTCGCTGCTGCGGCCCCGGCCGGCGGTGGCGGCGACGCCGCTGCAGCCGAGGAGAAAGACGAGTTCGACGTCGTTCTCGAGAGCGCCGGCGCTCAGAAGATCCAGGTCGTCAAGGTCGTCAAGGACCTGCTCGGCGTGGGTCTCAAGGAGGCCAAGGACCTCGTCGATGCCGCGCCGAAGCCGCTGATGGAGAAGGCCACCAAGGCCGACGCCGACGCCGCGAAGGCCAAGCTCGAAGAAGTCGGCGCCACCGTCGTCCTCAACTGATCCGTCGGCCGCGAGGCCCTCGAAATCAGACACTGCGGCAACACCCCGAGGGGATCCCCCTCGGGGTGTTGCGCGTCACGATGCCATGACAGTTCGGCCGGAATGCTTGACATCTGCGGCCGAACTCTTTACCTTGACCGGCAATTCAGCGAAGGTACCTCTCGCTCGGCGAATCCCCCGCCGGAAGCGGTTGACGTTCTGCGTCCTGCGCCGATAGGATCGCCCGTTGCCGTGCGTTCTCCTGTTCCCCACCGTCCCTTCGGTCTGGTTCAGCGCGTCCGGTGTCACGTCGCAGCATTCTGCGTCGTCCGCCCTCGATTTTCTGGAGAGTGATCCGTGGCGACTCGTCCCGTGTCCCGTGAACGCTATTCGTTCGGCAACCTCAAGGAGCCGCTCGAACTCCCCGACCTGATCGCGATCCAGCGGGAGAGCTTCGAGTGGTTCCTCAACGAGGGACTCGCGAACACGTTCCGCGACATCAGCCCGATCAAGGACTTCTCGGAGTCGCTCCAGCTCGAGCTCGAGTTCGACCCGTTCGACGAGGACCTCCGCCCGCCGCCGAAGTTCACGGTGGAGGAGTGCAAGGAGAAGGACATGACCTACAGCGCGCCGGTGTTCGTGCGCGCCCGGTTCATGAACCGCAACACCGGTGAGATCAAGGAACAGACCGTCTTCATGGGCGACTTCCCGATCATGACCGAGAAGGGCACCTTCATCGTCAACGGCACCGAGCGCGTCGTCGTGTCGCAGCTGGTGCGCAGCCCGGGAGTCATCTTCGAGCCGGGCGAGCGGTTCCGCCTGCGCAACCTGACCAAGCACCAGCTCGTCAAGGGCACGATCCACCCCTACCGCGGTGAGTGGATGGAATTCGATGTCGAGCACAAGCCCGGCAAGGACGTCACCGCCGGCACCCGTGTCGCTCGCAAGCGCCGCCTCGGGATCTTCACGATGCTGCGGGCGCTCGGCTACGACGAGGAGAATGCTCCCGGCTTCCTCGACCGGTTCGTCGCACAC
>JBGSII010000180.1:0-10733 GCA_041742555.1 Ilumatobacteraceae bacterium | reverse complement strand
GTCAGCGCGGCCGCGATGGTGGCGCTCGGCCCGGGGAGTGCAGGCCGAGCGCTTGGCCGCGTCGGAGCGGCGGGGTTGGGGTGGATCGCCGGCTTCGTCTGGATCTGGTGCGCGAAGTGGGCGCTCGCAGTCATGGTGGTGGGCTACGACAGCGTGCGTTTCGTCGTCACCAACAGAGCCGAGGAGTGGTTGAGCGGGCAGGTGGACGACACCGACTCGTCGGGGTTCTCTGGTGTCACGGCTGCGTGGCGGGCGTGGAACGACCAACCGCTGACCACGATCACCGTGCTGTCCCTGGCGGTTGTCGCTGCGGTCGTGATGCTGCGACGCGGCGATGTCCGGTCGTCGTGGACCGCGCGCCTGCTGCTCGCCTCGGGAGCAGTGATCCCCTTGGCCTGGCACCTGGTGCTGAGGAATCACACGACCGTTCACTTCTGGTTCACCTATCGGTCGTTCGCTGTCGCCTACGGCATCGTCCTGATGGCCGCGGCAGCCGGACTGACCAGCGCGCCGTCGGACGGCGTCCCTGCATCGTTCGCAGGGTCGGAGGATTCGAGCTCGCGAGTGTGAGCCCGTCCCGTCAGGCCAGGTATGGGTCGACTGCGTCGGGGTCGATGTCGTAGCGGGCGATGGCGTCCGCCACGGCGGACTCGTCGATCGCGCCGGCGGCGGACAGGCCGTGGAGGACGGCGAGCACGACGTGGCCGGTGTCGACCTCGAAGTGGCGACGCAATGCCTCGCGGGTGTCGGATCGACCCATGCCGTCGGTGCCGAGCGGCACGAACGTGCGATCGGGCACGAAGCGCTGGATCTGCTCGGGCACGACCTTCATGAAGTCGGACACGGCCACGATCGGGCCCTTCGAGTCGCCCAGGATCTGCGCGACCCGTGGCACGCGCGGCTCCTGTGACGGGTGCAGACGGTTCCACCGCTCGGCCGCCAACGCTTCCTCGCGCAGCGCCTTGTAGGAGGTGGCCGACCACAGTTCGGCACCGACGCCGTAGTGCTCGGCCAGCTCGGCGACAGCCTCACGCGCAGCGGTGTGCGCTGTGCCGGAGAACAGGATCGTGGCGGGAATCGACGCTCCGGACGGGGCCTCGGCCCACTTGTAGAGCCCTTCGACGATCGCCTCGGCGAGGCCGGGTGTCGCCGGCATCGGCGGCATCTCGTAGTTCTCGTTGTAGAGGGTGATGTAGTAGAAGACGTCGGTCACCTCGGGAGGGCCGCCGCCGAACATCCGGTTCATGCCCGCCTGGACGATCGCGCCGACCTCGTAGGCGAACGCCGGGTCGTAGGCCTGGACGAACGGCACCGTCGATGCGAGCACCAGGCTGTGGCCGTCCTGGTGCTGGAGCCCTTCGCCGAGCAGTGTCGTTCGTCCGGCCGTGGCGGCCATCAGGAACCCGCGGGCGCGCATGTCGGCCGCCTGCCAGATCAGGTCACCCACTCGCTGGAATCCGAACATCGAGTAGAAGGTGTAGAAGGGCACCATGGGCACGCCGCGAGTCGAGTACGCCGTGCCGGCGGCGATGAAGCTGGCCATCGAGCCGGCCTCGGTGATGCCTTCTTCGAGGATCTGCCCCTTGGTCGACTCGGAATACGACAGCAGCAGGTCGTGGTCGACCGGTTGGTACTTCTGGCCCTGTGAGGCGTAGATGTTCAGCTCTCGGAACAGCGCGTCCATACCGAAGGTGCGTGCCTCGTCGGGGATGATCGGCACCACGCGCGGCCCGATGTGCTCGTCGCGCGCGAGCCCGCGCAACAGGCGCGTGAACGCCATCGTGGTCGAGACCTCCTGGCCGTTCGATCCGGCCCGCATCTCGGCGAACGGGCCGTCGGCGGGCAGCTCCAGCGGGCGACGGGCGACCGTCGTGCGCTTGGGAATCGACCCGTCGAGCGCCTTGCGGCGCTCCATCATGTACTGGTACTCGATCGAGTCCTTGCCGAGCTTGATGTACGGCGGGTGCTCGGCGTCGAGGCCCTCGTCGCTGACGACGTCCTCGAGATGCAGCCGATCGCGCATCTCCAGGATCTGGTCCTTGGTCATCTTCTTGATCTGGTGGGTGGAGTTCCTGCCCTCGAAGCCGGGGCCGAGGGTCCATCCCTTGATGGTCTTCGCGAGAATCACCGTCGGGCGGCCTGAGCCGAGATTCTCGGTCGCAGCCTTGTACGCGGCATAGAGCTTGCGGTAGTCGTGGCCGCCGCGAGGCAGATTGCGAAGTTCGTCGTCACTCAGGTCGGCGACCATCTTGCGGAGCCGTTCGTCCGGGCCGAAGAAGTTGTCACGGATGAACTCGCCGTTCTCGACCGCGTAGCGCTGGAACTCGCCGTCGACGGTGGTGTTCATCTTGTTGAGCAGGACACCGTCCATGTCCTGGGCGAGGAGGTCGTCCCACCGCGATCCCCAGATGACCTTGATCACGTTCCATCCGGCGCCACGGAACGTGGCTTCGAGTTCCTGGATCACCTTGCCGTTACCTCGTACCGGGCCGTCCAGGCGTTGCAGGTTGCAGTTGACGACGAACACGAGGTTGTCGAGCTGCTCACGCGATGCGAGGGAGATGGCGCCCAGCGTTTCGGGCTCGTCGGTCTCACCGTCGCCGAGGAAGCACCAGACGCGGCTGTCGGAGGTGTCGTCGACGTGCCGGTTCTGCAGGTACCGGTTGAATCGAGCCTGGTAGAGCGCCGAGATCGGCCCGAGGCCCATCGAGACCGTCGGGAACTCCCAGAAGTCGGGCATCAGGCGCGGGTGCGGATACGAGGACAGCCCTCGCCCGCCGCGACCGATCTCGCGACGGAAGTGGTCGAGATCGTCCTCGGTGAGACGGCCCTCGAGGAAGGCGCGGGCGTAGACGCCGGGAGCGGCGTGGCCCTGGTAGTACACGTGGTCGCCGGGCCGGCCGTCGTCCTTGCCGCGGAAGAAGTGGTTGAACCCGATCTCGTACAGCGACGCGGAACTGGCGAACGTCGACAGGTGACCACCGATGCCGTCGGCGGACTTGTTCGCGCGCACGACCATCATCGCGGCGTTCCATCGGATGAACGCCCGGATACGACGTTCGATGTGCTCGTCTCCGGGGAACCACGGCTCCTGCTCGCGCGGGATCGTGTTGACGTAGGGGGTCGACACCGTCGCGGGGAACGACACCTGACTCTCGGTTGCTCGTTCCATCAGACGGCTGAGCAGGTAGCGCGCGCGGGACTTGCCGTGGGCGTCGACCACCGCGTCGAGGCTGTCCAGCCATTCCTGCGTCTCCGTCGGATCGATGTCGGGCAGCTGATGGACGTGGCCGTCGAAGATCATGTCGGGCAGTCTCGCAGTGTTACCGATCGGTACGCACCGACCAGGCCCATTCGGTGACCTCGTTCACGCCCATTGCAGCGCCACCGACGGAAACTGCGCCCAGGTGCGCCCGGACCAACGATGTGAGCGTTTTGCGGGAGATAGGTTGCCGCGGATGGAGCGACTCGTGATCTACACCGATGGTGCGTGCAGCGGGAATCCGGGCCCGGGAGGATGGGCATGGGCCGTGGCGCCGTCGGGCGAACCGAGTGGGACGGGAGGCGACGCGCACACCACCAATCAGCGCATGGAGATCCACGCGGTCCTCGACGCGCTGCAGACCCATGCCCGTCGTGTCGATGAGCACGGCGCGCCGATGCCGATCGAGGTCGTGTCCGACTCGACCTACGTCGTGAACTGCTTCCGTGATCGCTGGTGGGTCAAGTGGCAGCGCAACGGGTGGACCAACTCGCAGAAGAAGCCGGTGGCGAACGTCGATCTCTGGCAGCCGCTGATCGAGCTGGTCAACGCGGGCGACGTCAGGTTCCGCTGGGTCAAGGGGCACAGCGGTGACCCGATGAACGACCTGGTCGATCGGCTGGCCGTCGCCGCGGTCCCGAACACCGTCTGATCACCTCGGGGTCGTTCGTTCGACAAGACATCGTCAAGTCGTCGGCGCGCGGTGACGAAGAACTCCTGTGGTGATGTCCCCACCGTCCGCGTATTCATTACAGTTTGGTTACATGCGTCGAGCCGCTGCCTTCGTCGTCGCGGCCGTGCTCGGCGCGATGCTGCTGCCGTTCGCCCCGGGCGGGACCAGCAAGGCGTCCGCCGCGTCGACCGATGTCGTCGCTGTCGTGGTCGAAGGCACCGGGTTCGGCCATGGGCGGGGGATGAGCCAATGGGGCGCCTACGGCTGGGCGGTGGATCAGAACAAGTCGTGGCAGTGGATCCTCGACCACTACTACGGGGGCACGACGCTCGGTGATGTCGCAACGAGCCAGGCCAGGATCAGGGTCCGACTGCTCGAACTCGACAACACCGCCGTCGTCGGCGTGACCGCAGGATCAGGCACCGTGTCCGCGGCCGGCTTCAGCCGAGCGTCGATGTACTCCCGGGAGATCTCGGCGAATCGGTTTCAGATCTACGGGTCGACTGCGATGGCGTGCCCGGGCGGATCGAGTCTCGTCGTGCCCAACGGGCCGATCGTCAAGGGCTCGAGTGACAGCGCTGCGGTGCGCCAGATCCAGGAGTTCCTCAACGCATACCGCATCTCCGGCGACAGCCTGCTGACGGTCGACGGGTCGTTCGGCAACCTCACCGACGCGCGCCTGCGCGACTGGCAAGCCGACCAGGGACTGGCGGTGACCGGTGTGTGGCACTCGGCCGAGGCGGCACGGGCGCGCCAGCTGATCGCCGGCGGTGCCTCCGCCGTGAGCTGGTCGCTGCTGGCGACCGTCGACGGACCCGTCACGTTCACGAACGCGAACGGCGACAACTCCGCGGCAGCACCGTCGAGTGTGCTCGGTGTCTGCGGCTCGAACGGCGCCGTCACGCACTACCGGGGCCGTCTCGAGGTGCGCAGTGAGATCGACGGCAATCGGGTGGTCAACGATGTGAAGACGGAGGACTATCTCCGCGGCGTCGTTCCGAAGGAGATCTCGGCGAGTTGGGCCGATGCCGGGTCCGGGCGCGGCACCAACGCGGTCCGGGCGCAGGCGGTCGCTGCACGGTCGTACGGAATCCAACAGAATCGCTACTCGTACGCATCCATCTGTGATTCCCAGTCCTGTCAGGTGTACTTCGGGTCGGCGCGCCGTCCGACAGCGACCGGGGCGCCGGTCAACGTCGAGGATCCGCGCACGGATGCCGCGATCGTCGCCACCGCCGGCAAGGTCCGGAAGTTCCCGAGCGGGGCCGTGGCCTCGACCGAGTTCTCTGCGTCGAACGGCCCGCGCACGGCCGGCGGCGTGTTCACGGCCGTCGACGATGCACCGGGTGACGGGACTGCCAGCAATCCGAATCATCGCTGGACTCGGATCCTCGATGCGGACACGCTCGCCGCGAGGTACGGCCTCGGGTCGATCACCTCGGCGACGATGGTCGAAGCCGCCTCGTCCACGTACCGGCAGTTCGACCGGATCTGGTTCAACGACATCGTGCTCACGGGCTCGAACGGGAAGACCTTCCGTCAGCAGGCGTGGGACTTCCGCGGCGCCAACGGATTCCCGTCGCCCGGCTTCACGGTACGTGTGATCACCCGCGACACCGTGGCCTCGTCGGTCGCGCTGATCGGCGACTCGGTCGGCAACTCGATCGCTGGCGCGCCGACGTCGGTTTTCCGGACGCTCACCGACGGCACCTTCAGGGCGCTGTCGATCAACGTGCTCGACAGCCGCTTCATCACCAAGACACCGCCGTCGCCGAGCGGGGTCCAGGCTGCAGCATCGGTGCCGATCAACACCGACCTGGCCGTCGTGCAGTTGGGCTACAACCCGTCGAGCAACGTCGCTGCCGACATCGACGCGATGATGCGGGCGCTGAACGCGCGTGGAGTCAGGCAGGTCGCATGGGTGAATCTGGCCGACATCCGGACCAGCGGGGGGAGTTCGGTGTATGGACCGACGAACGCGGCGCTCAACGCCGCTCGTTCACGGTGGTCGAACCTGACCGTGCTCGACTGGAACAGTGCCAGCTCCGGTTCGGAGCGGCCCCGTTGGTTCAGCGACGGTGTCCACCTCACGACCACCGGCCGGGCTCGGTTCGCCCTCTGGCTCCGCACGTCGATCGTCACGATGGCGCCCTCGATCTCCGGTCGCCTCGCGCCGCCACGGCGCATCGAGATCCCGGTGGCCGGACGAACGGTGACCGCTGCCGACGGCACCGTCTCGACAATCCCGTCCAACGTGACCGCGGTGTCGTTGAACGTCGCGGCGGTCGACCCGGCTGGTGGTGGCTTCGTGACGGTGTGGCCGTGCTCGGCGTCCCGTCCCATGACCTCGAACCTGAACTACTCGCGGGGCGCGATCGACGGCAACGGCGTGATCGCACCGGTCGATGCCTCGGGCAAGACCTGCGTGTACTCCCACGTCGCGGCCGACGTCGTCATCGACATCGGCGGATGGTTCGGGCCGCTCGACGCGTCCGGATCCGGGTTCACGGCCATCACCCCGAAGCGACTCATCGACTCGCGAGAAGGACTTGGTGTCGCTCGCGGCCGCGTTCGGGCCGGGGCCGCCGTGACGCTGCAGGTCGTCGGAGCCGGTGTGCAGCGAATCGACGGGAGCACGTCGGTGATCCCGGCCGACGCGATCGCTGCGGCGATCAACGTCACCGCGGTGACGCCGAACGCAGCTGGGTACGTCAGCGTCTGGCCCTGTGGCGTCGACAGGCCCACGGTCTCGACGGTGAACTTCACGGCCGGCGAGATCCGTGCCAACGGCGCGATCGCGCCGCTCGGCGCCGGCGGCACATTGTGCTTCTATGCGCACGCCTCGACCGATCTGGTGGTCGACGTGGTCGGCTGGTTCACCGCTGGCTCCAACCCGGCCGCGTCGTCATTCGTGCCGGCGGTGCCAGAACGCTGGGTCGACACCCGCGAGGGTCTCGGCTCGCCGACCCGCATCCGGCCGAGTCAGCCACTGCAGATGCAGGTCACCGGCCGTCAGCTGATCGTCGGCGGTCAGGCCGTCACGATCCCCGCCGACGCGGAATCGGTGTCGCTGAACGTCGCTGCGGTCAATCCGGCGTCGGGAGGGTTCGCGACCGTGTGGCCGTGCGGGGCCACGCGCCCGGTTGCTGCGAACTTGAACTATGCGGCTCGCCGAGTGACGGCGAACAACGTGATCGCAACGATCGGCAACGGTGGCAAGGTGTGTGTCTACGCCCACAGCGACACGGAGTTCCTGGTCGACGTGACCGGCTGGTTCAACCGCACCGACACCTACGCCGCGGTCGTCCCGGACCGGGTGGTCGACACCCGCATCGGCGTCGGGCCTCGCCCCATCTGATCCTCCGGAGACGAACCGTCTGGCCGGATTGTTCACGGCCGCATCCCGGCGAATAGCTTTCGCCGCATGGACATTTCTGGAGCAAGTGCAATCGTCACCGGTGGTGCATCGGGCATCGGGGCAGCCACCGCCCGCATGCTGGCCGCACGCGGCGCCAAGGTCGTCATCGCCGACCTGCAGGAGGACAAGGGCAACGAGCTCGCCGACGAAATCGGCGGCGCCTTCTGCAAGGTCGACGTCACCAACACCGATGACATCGTCAACGCTGTCGAGATGGCCAAGTCGATGGGCCCCGTGCGGGTGCTGGTCAACTCCGCGGGCATCGGCTGGGCGCAACGCACGATCGGTAAGGACGGGACGTTGGACTCCGCGGCGAACCTCGACGCGTTCAAGAAGGTCATCGCGATCAACCTGATCGGCACGTTCGACTGCATCCGGGTGGCCGCCACCGCCATGAGCACCACCGAACCGCTCGAGTTCGGCGAGCGCGGAGCGATCGTGAACATCGCCTCGGTTGCTGCATTCGACGGTCAGATCGGCCAGGCCAGTTACTCGGCCTCGAAGGGTGGCGTCGTCGGTATGACCCTGCCGGTCGCCCGAGATCTGTCCGCCGTCGGGATCCGCGTGAACACGGTTGCGCCCGGTCTGATCGACACGCCGATCTACGGCGAAGGTGAGGCGAGCGAGGCGTTCAAGGAGAATCTCCAGAAGGGCGTGCTGTTCCCGAAGCGCCTCGGCGATCCAGAGCAACTCGCGTCGATGGTGGTCGAGTGCGTCACCAACAGCTACATGAATGCCGAGTCGATTCGCGTCGACGGCGGCATCCGCATGCCTCCAAAGTGACCCTGGACGCCCGATTGCTGCGTTGCGAGAACTCGTCGCTGCCCTGAGGCAGCTTCCTCGTCTCGCGCCTTGCACTCGAACGCCCAGCGCCCCTTTGGCAATCGAATGTTGGCCGGTGGAGCGCCCACGTCGCGGCGGGTTGGCCCGTTGCGACGCGCTGGGTGCTGAGAGCCAATCCTTCGGTTCTGAGTCGGGAGCGGTTCGGTGGAGCGCAAGGCGCGAGATGACGACTCTGCCTCAGGGCAGCGAGGAATTCTCGCAACGCAGCGATCCGGCGAACCGGACCGACTCAGGTGGTGTAGTCGGCGTTGAAGCGGACGTAGTCGTCGCTGAGGTCGCAGCCCCACACGGTTGCGGTGGCGTCGCCGGTGTTCAGCGAGACGTGGATGCGCACGTCGGTGCCGCTCATGTAGGACGACAGGGCGGCGAGCGCGTCGTCGTCGAGGAGGCTCGGGTAGACCTCGGTCTCGCCGAAACGGATCACGACTGCGTCCTGGCCGATGTCGATGTCGTCGCTGCACTTGCCGATGGCCATCGCGACGCGACCCCAGTTCGGATCACCGCCGTGTACCGCCGTCTTCACCAGCGGCGAGTTGACGATCGCCTTGGCCACCCGCTTCGCCTGGGTGCGGTCACCGGCGGCGTCGACGTGCACCTCGATCAACGAGTGGGCGCCCTCGCCGTCGCGCGCGATCTGTTTGGTGAGGTCGAGCGCGACGCCGTACAACGCCACTTCGAACGCGTCGTGGTCGACCGGGCCTGCCGCACCGGATGCCATGATCACCGACGAGTCGCTGGTCGAGGTGTCGGTGTCGATACTGACGCAGTTGAACGTCCGGTCGACCACCCGTCGGAACACGGCGTCGAGGTCGGTGGCGGACAGTTCTGCGTCGGTGAACAGCAACGAGATGTGTGTGGCCATGTCGGGCTCGATCATGCCGACGCCCTTGGCCATCCCGACCACACGCGCGGCGCTGCCGGCAACGACCGCCTCGGCGAGCTTGGGAACCGTATCCGTCGTCATCATGCCGTAGGCGGGACCGACGGCATCGTCGGAGGTGAGGACGGCCGGGAGCGCGTCGATCCCTGCGCGGATGCGGTCGATGGGATAGCGGCGTCCGATCACCCCCGTCGACGTGACGACGACGTCGGTCGGTTCGCAGTCGATCCGGCCTGCGACGCGCTGGGCGATCTCGATGGCATCGGTGTGCCCCTGGGTTCCCGTGGCGACATTGGCGTTCTTGGAGATGACGACGACCGCACGCGCCCGACCGTCGGCGATCTGCGCGCGGCTGAGGGTGACGCTCGGCCCGGCGAACCGGCTCTTGGTGAACACGCCGGCGACCGGAACGGCGCGGTCGGCGGCGATCACGACGAAGTCGTCGGTGTCGTCCTTGACGCCGATGTTCGCGACATGGCTGTGGAACCCTCGAGGCAGCGACGTCACTGGTCCAGCCCGGCCTTGATCGACTGGAAGATCGACGCGAGCGCCTCCACCTGGCCGTCGTCGAGATGATCGAAGATGTGCCGGCGCACGCTCGCGACGTGGCCGGGAGCGGCGGCCTCGAGGGCGGCGAATCCGTTCGGCGTCAGGGTCGCGAGCATCACCCGTCGGTCGTCGGTGGACGGCTCGCGTGTCACGAAGCCGGCCTTCACCAATCCGTCGAGGCGGCGCGTCAACCCGCTCGGCGACAGTTGGAGGAGGTCGGCGAGATCACACATCCGCATCGATCGGTTCGGCGCCTCGGACAGGTACACGAACACCTGGTAGTCGCCGAGCGTCAGGTCGTGTTCGGCCAGGTCCCGCTCGATCGCCGCGATGAGGTCGCCGAACGTCTCGATGTACGTTCGCCAGGCCGTCATCTCCTTGTCGGTCAGCCACCGTGTTGCCATGGTGTCAACCTACCCCTACCTCACAATTGTTGCGATGGTCAAAGGTCCCGACGTGTCAGGAGGACTGGAAGTGGGTGACGAGACGGTCCAGGGTCGCCTCGATTCCCTTCGCGTTGCGCTTCGGCGCGCCGGTCAGCCTGAGGATCGCGGGGCTGCGCGCGGGGCGGTAGTCGAACTCCTCGGTGACCTCCGTGCCGCCCTCGACGGCGCGCAGGCGGTAGCGCCACACGTGTTTGCCCATGTGCTGCCACGCGATCTGCGACGGTTCGTCGAACTCGACCACCTCGTTGGTGATCTTGTACGGCACGCCGAGCTTCATCGACATCGAGAACTTCGAGCCCAGGGCCAGCCGTTCGGGTTCCTCGGCGGCGCTGGCGCGTACGGATCCCGAACCGTCGATCACGGGATGCTGCGCCGGGTCGGCCAGCAGGTCGAAGATCGCCTGGGGCTCAGCGGGCACGAATCGGATGCCGCGCACCACCTTGTCGTCGTCCGAGCCTGGAGCGTCGTCGGGTGTCCCGTCAGCAATGAGCGTCAGTCTGACCGATCTCGGCGGCGATGGCCAGCGCGCAGCGTCGGCCCGAGTACAGCGCGCCTTGGATCGACGCGGTGTCGCGATGGTCGCCGCACACGAAACGGCCGTCGTCGAGCCGGACCCGTTGCTTGGGCAGGAACGGCGGGCGTTGGCGGGGTTGCCCGTGGGC
>JBGSII010000179.1:0-15608 GCA_041742555.1 Ilumatobacteraceae bacterium | reverse complement strand
GCGTGGTCGTCGACGGTGACGACCGGCGAGGTGGGGGCCGGAGCGCACCTGTCGATGTGGCTCGAGCCGACCGTGTCCGTCGCAGGGTCTCGTCATCGTGCCACCACGACCCATCGTCTCGCTGTCGACGCGACCTGCTGCATCGTCGAGGAGGTCGTCCTGGGACGCTCCGGCGAGTCCTCCGGGCGGCTCGACGTGCGCCTGCGGATCGAACGTTGTGGCTCGGTCCTCGTGGACCACGCCGACAGCTTCGGGCCCGACGTCGCGGGTTCCGGCAGTTCGGTGTCCGTCGGCGGGGCCCGGCACGTGCTGTCGGCCGTGTTGGTCGGCGTGCATGCGGGACCCTCGCGCACACGTGTCGAGTCCGGTCGTGCGGCGGCATGGCTCCCGGTTGCCGATGACGTGGCGGTGGTGTTCGCCGTCGGACCGGACCGTCCCGGGGTGCTCGAACTCGTCGAGGGGGTCGCCCCGGAACTCTGGGTGCCAGACGCGTTATGGTAAGACCATCAGACCAACCAGTGACTCACGAATCCTCGTCGGGTCGGAAGGGGTGACCACAATGTTCGTGGAGAATCCTGCGCTTCGTCATCAGTGGTACGTGGTCGCTGAGTCCACCGACGTGAGCGATGCGCCGCTGGGAGTTCGCCTGCTCGGGGCCGACTACGTGCTCTACCGGTCGTCCGACGGCCGGCTCGTCGCTGCACCCGACCGCTGTCCGCACCGCGAGTCGCCGCTCAGCATCGGTGTCGTCGATCAGGGATGTCTGCGCTGTCCGTATCACGGGTGGGCGTTCGGCGACGACGGGCGCTGCGTCGAGGTGCCGTCGTCGGGTCGCGATCGTCCGGTGCCTCCCGCGGCGCATCTGCCGGTGATCGCCGCTGAGGAGCGCTACGGACTGGTGTGGCTGTGTCCCGACGAGCCGCACGGTTCGATTCCGCTGATGGGTGCCGACGACGATCCCGCGTACCGTCGGATCAACAGCGGCGTCGAGATCTGGAACACGTCGGCGACTCGTATGACCGACAACTTCATGGACATCTCGCACTTCCCGTGGGTGCATCTGGGCACGTTCGGGGTCGAGCAGAACACCGCGGTGCCGAAGGTGCACCTGGAGATGCTCGACGACGGTTGGTTCGGCTATCAGTACGAGGTCGATGCTCGCAACGACACCGGCGGGACGGCCGTGTCGGGCCAGGATGCCGCGGTCGTGCACCGCCGGATGAGTACCGGCTTCCATCTCCCGTTGACGGTGCGCAGCACCATCCACTACGAGACCGGCCTCAATCACCTGCTGCTGCTGTGTGCCACCCCGATCGACGACACCACCTCGTACTTCACGTTCGTGGTGTGGCGCAACGACGACTTCTCCGTGCCCGGCGAGGAGATCATCGCCTTCGACCGAGCGATCGGTGCCGAGGACAAGGTGATGCTGGAGCGGGTTCCCGGTGTCCTGCCCATGGACCAGCAGGCGACGGTGAGCGTGCAGTCCGACCGGCCATCGGTCGAGTGGCGCCGCCAGCTCGTGGCGTTGCTCGAGTCGTGACCATGGCGCTGGCGCCCAACGCCGTGAAGCAGGAGCTCCACCGCGCCTCGGACTCGGTGCAGTGGGCGATGTTCACCAGCCTCGCCGATCCGGTCGCGGCGGAGATCTGCGCAGGGGCGGGGTTCGATCTCGTCGTCGTCGACGCCGAACATGGGCCGAACGACCTCCGCACGATCCTGGTGCAGCTCCAGGCGATTGGGGCTGCAGGTGCCGAGGCGGCGGTGCGTTGCTGGAACCATGATCCGGCCGACATCAAGCGGATCCTCGACGCTGGGGCGCGAACGTTGGTCGTCCCGATGATCGACACCGCCGAACAGGCCTCAGCGGTCGTCGCGGCGACGCGCTATCCGCCCGAGGGCATCCGCGGGGTGTCGTCTGCGAGAGCGGCGAGGTGGGGTCGAGTCGTGGACTACCACGCAACGGCAGCGGACCAGATCTGTCTCGTCGTGCAGATCGAATCCCGCCTCGGGCTCGAGCACCTCGAGCAGATCTGCGCCGTCGATGGGGTCGACGCTGTCTTCATCGGTCCGATGGACCTGGCGTCGTCGCTCGGTCACCTTGCCGGGGGCACGGTGCCCGAGGTCGTCGAGGCCGTCGAGCAGGCGATCGCCCGCATCGCCGCCACCGGGACGGCCGCTGCGGTCATGGCGACGTCACCGGAACTGATCGCACGGTACGTCTCCGCTGGCGCGCGACTCGTCGCAGTCGGCGTCGACGCCTCGATGCTCGCCGCCGCAACGTCCGCGTTGCGCGACTCGTTGCCAGGCTGACGAACCTGAAGGCGGCGGGATCGACGTCGCGAAACTCACTTGATCGACATTGCTGCGGTGCGCCATCGTGTTGCTCCACACGAAAGGAGGTGCCCATGTCGATGTTCGACACCAACGTGAAGATTGCCGGCCAGGCGCCTCGCGCCGTGTGCCCGCTCGCGTCCTGACGGTTGCGAGCGTCTTCCTGCGCCGGCGGCGCCCTCGATCTGCGGATCCTTGCGTCGTCGCGCGCTCCCATCAACGTCCCGAGACGGGACAGAAAGGACATCGAACGATGTTCCACGCACTTCACCCCGAGCACCAGCTGGCCGAGATCCGTGAGCGTCATGCACGGATCCGTGCAGACGTCGAGCGATCGCGGACCTTCCGCCTCGCCCGCGGCCGGCACCGGTTCCGCTCCAGACAACGACACCCCTGAGGGTCGTCGGAGCCGCGTCGCGGATGGCGTACGAGACGCCGTCCGCGACGCGAGCGACCGGACAGGGACCCATCTCGGTCGGCCTGGCGACGGTGATGGTTGCGATTCGTTCCTGATCGACCATCATGACCAGATGGTCTCGCCCGACGGTCAGCCGAGCGATGTGACGTTCGGACAGGTTGTTGCGGGCCTCGATCCCGTGATGGTGCCGCTCGGTTTTGCCAGCGGCCAGGGCGGCGTCTCCGGAGACACAGGACAGGTGATCTACTGCTCCACCCATCCGAGCGGGGACGGACGGTGCGCTGATGTGGTGCTGGATCTCCGACGAACCGACGGTTGGCGGATCGTGGCCGTCAGCTACGACGGGTTCCACGACGACCACGTGGAGCAGCTCCGCCTGCCTGCAGACGTCGGGCTCCGCGAACAGCTCGAGTCGCTCCGGACGACCATCCCGGACGACGTGAACCGATGGAGCCGGTGAGCGCTCGGCTCGGGGCGATACTCAGGCGAAATCCTGACGCCACGCTCGCGCCGCGATGAGGTGTGGTCGCTTTCCTCGCCGGGGTGATTCTGCGTGCGGAAGCGTGCGCTTGCGACGACTCGACCATCGTTGCACCATCGCCTGTGCGGGTACTCGCACCACTACACTCGCGCGACCGTTTGCACGACGCGCCGATACCGGCAGTTCGGTGCTAGGCGCAGTACTCGTCAGGGTCCGTGTCTGCGATTGGCCTGTACGTAACCGTGCGGCCCGCCACTTGCGCATCCAACTCCGAACCGTCTGAAGCCAGCACGATCGCCAACGGGATCAGCCCATCGTTCACCGAATCCGCCCATTCGATGGGCATCCAGTCAGCCGAGGTCGAATCTGGTTCGTCGGAGATCCAGAACACGTCATTCACCGGTAGCCCGAGGCGGCGAACTCCACAATGGGTGCCAACGGTGAGCAAGTACGACTCACCGGGGACCACAACCGTTTCGGGCGCGACTTCAGGCAGCGACACATCATCGCTCGCTCCGTCCGACGAACAACCGCCGAACACGGCAGTCAGCACTGCAACGAGTAGCAGAGACGATCTTCCGGCACCGCCCCGCATACTCCGCACCCGCTCAGATTGCCCGAAGTGGACGGCGAATACCAGCACCCAGCGGCAGTTCGGCTCGTGTTGGAGGGTCACGCCGGGTGGCGAACGACTACTCCGGGGAGGTCGAGGCAGCCGGTGCGGTCTGAAGTGACGACCGTGCGGGCGGTCGCCCGAGCGGTTGCGGCAATGATCAGGTCGTGAGCTCCACGTGGCGTGCCACGCTTTCGAACGGCAACGAGCAGTCCCGTGTGCGCTCGCGCTACCTCGATGTCGTAGCCGACTATCGGAAGCGTCGCGATGACGTCATCGAGAAACTGCTTCCGAGCGGACTTGCGTTTGCCAGATGCGATCTCGACGCCTACGCCGAGCTCCGCCACAGTGATTGCGGCGATGGCGGGTTCATCGTCGTCGCCGATGAGGTCGTCGAGATTGAACCCGTCTCGCTCGACATCGATCAACACGCTTGTGTGGAGCAGTAGGGAGGTCAGAACCGCTCCTCGACCACGAGCGATTGACGAAGCGCAGCTACCTCGGAAGCCCACTCGCGATCGGTGCGATGACGGCGAAGCAGGGCCTTCACGTCGCTGCCATTTGCTGCATGTGCCGGTTCGAGCTGGGCCACGACGCGCCCTCGTCGTACGATTGTGTAGCTCTCTCCTCGGTGTTCGACACCGTCGAGCAAGTCGGCGAAACTCCTCGAGGCTTCGGTTGCAGTCACTTCCGGCATGAGGATCAGATTATCTGATCTTCATGCCCGCTACAAGGGAGACCGCCGGGCGGGAGCACCGATCGGCAGATCCGCGCTCGCTGCCGGCACCTCGGAGATGTCACGTGCTGACCAGCGTTCTCGTGAACTTGTGTCGGAATAGTTGTGACACGAGTTCACGAGAACCCACCCGGACCGTCCCGATCGCCGGGGCGGGGGCGGGGAGAGTAGCCCCGAGTGCCCGGTATGTGCGCCTGATGCAATGACGCCGTCTGCCCCCGATCGCCGGTTGCGCGAGTGATCCATCGCTGGGTCGCTTGGTGAGGCGCGGTGCCTCATGTTCGTGGTTGGCCTCGCGATCGCAGAGGCGACGTTCGGGTGCCGGTGTTCTGGGGCGGAGTGCCACATCGCCTCATCTGCGAGGCCGCGGCAGGAGCGGTGGAAGTTCGAGCAGTGCGGCGACGTCGTTGTGCCATGACCGGCCTGGTGCGGAGTGCACGGCACGCCAGCCGCATGATCGGGCGACGTCGACGTTCTGCGCGACGTCGTCGACGAACAAGATGCTCGAGCGATCGCTCGGGTCGATACCGAGAAGGTCGGATGCGATCTCGAAGAACGTCGGGTCGTGTTTCTGGTAGCCGACGTCGGCTGAGTAGATGACACGGTCGATGGGAAATGATGCACCGATGCGCCGATGGAGGTAGGCAGCCCGTCGGTGTTCCTGGTTGGTGGCGAGCACGACACGACACCCGGCGTGAGCGGCGCGTTGCGCGAGTTCGAACGTGTCGGCGATCGGCACATAGTCGGCGTCGAACCAGCAGGCCAGCACCGACTCGACGTCGACGGTGACTCCGATCTGCGCGAGCGCTTCCGCGAGGCCGGCTTCGACGCCCCGTCGGCCGACGATGATGTCGGTCCAGCTACGTCGGAAAAATGCCTCGTGGAGCACGGCGGGCTCGATCCCGAACCGGGCCTCGAGTTCGTTGGTCCAGGGTCCTCGACCGTCGCGATCGAGATCGAGCAGCACGCCGTCGACATCGAGGGCGAGCGTCAGCATCGAAGATCCCATGGCCACACGCGGTTGGACGGACGGCGGCCGGAGACGACGAACCGACTGTTCGGGATGACGGCCGTTGGCATCTCGCGAGTGTCGCAGGCCGACGCGATCGGCTCGGTCGATTTCTCTCCGAACGTCCGGTCGATGGGCGTTTAGATTGCCCGGATGCCCGGCAGCCCCCGCTACGACGCCATCGGCCATGGCTACTCCTCCACGCGGCGTGAGGATCCCGAACTTCGCGACCGGATCCACGCGGCGCTCGGCGACAGTCGAACGGTCGTCAACGTGGGTGCGGGGACAGGCTCCTACGAACCGTCAGATCGGCACGTCGTCGCGATCGAGCCGAGCGATGTGATGGCCCGGCAACGACCTGCCGGCCGGGTGCCGGCGCTGCGTGGGACAGCCGCACCGCTGCCACTGAGAGACCACAGCGTGGACGCTGCGATGGCGGTGCTCACGATCCACCACTGGGACGATCAACGTGAGTCAGGCGTCCGAGAACTGCGTCGCGTCGCCCGAGGCCCGGTCGTCATCGTCACCTACGACGCAGACGTGTGTTCCGAAATGTGGCTCAACCGCGACTACCTCCCGGAAGCGGCCGCCCTCGACCAAGCGACCTTCCCGCCGATCGATGAGCTCATCGGCTGGCTCGGAGGCCACGTCCGCGTGGAACCGATCATGAACTCGCGAAACACGCCGGACTGGACCCTGGGCTCGTTCTGGGCGCACCCCGAACGCGTCCTCGACGCCGAGGCCCGTCGCGCGACCTCTGCGTTCGCACGCATGGACGCAGTAGTCCTCGACCGTGTGGTCGCAGAGATCGCACGCGACATCGACAACGGGGTCTGGGACTCCCGCAACGGCCACCTCCGCGCACTCCCCGAGTACGACGTCGGCATGCGTCTGCTCATCGCGCACCCCTCACAGCAGTGACCCGCTGTCGCGCTCGGACCGGCCACTTCCGTTCACTGCCACCTACCGCCGGGTCGGGGGCGGGCCGAGCAGCGCCGAGTGCCCGGTATGTGCGCCCGGCGCAAGACGGTTCAGCGTGCGGCCCCCGCGATGAACGTGGACACGATGTAGGTGGCGTGCCGGTCGAGCGACACGCGAGCTCGGTCGTAGCGCATCGTCGTTCGTGGATCGGCGTGCGATGCCGCCTCTTGGACATCACGAAGCGGGACGCCTGCGTCGAGGGCTGCGGTGATGAATCCGTGGCGCAACGTGTGCGGGCCGACGTGCTTGTCGATGCCAGCTGCCCTGGCGATCCGGCGCACGATGCGCGCTGCCGCGTGACGGTTGAGAACTCCACCGTCGTTGCCGTGCAGGATGGTGCCTTCGAACCGCTCACCAATGGCCAGATCGATCGCTCTGGCCGTGCGCGGGGCGAGCGGCATCACAACGGTCTTGCCACCCTTGCGTAACACCGTGAGCGTGCGGTGGCCGCGCTCGAGCGCAAGGTTCTCGATCCGTGCGCCGATCGCTTCGGACACTCGGAGCCCGTTGAGCGCAAGCAGCGAGATCAGCGCGTGATCGCGAGCTCCGGCCAGACCCGCAGCTACGAGCATTGCACCGAGCTCGTTGCGGTCCAGACCAATGGCGTGGGACTCGTAGTCCATCTTCGGGCGACGCACATGAACTGCAGGCGAGTGCTCGATCAGGCCTTCTTGTTCGGCGTAGCGGTAGAAGCAGGTGATCGTCCCGAGCCGCCGGGCGATCGTCGCTCGGGCTCTGCCACGTGCTTCGAGGTCGCGAGCGAACGCCTCGATGTGAGCGCGGCGGACCTCGAACAGACGCAGGTCGAAGTCGGCGACCCAGGTTAAGTAGATGCGAAGGTCGAGCGCATAGGCCTCGCGCGTGAGGCCGGAGTAGCCGGCAAGGAACCCGGCCAGTGCCAAGCGTTCGGGATCAGTGAACGGATCTTCGTGTGTGCGGACGAGAACCGCTGTCGAATCGGACATGACAAGCCTCCAAACATGAACGGGATCAGAAGCCAATTCACGCGACAACGCTGGATGCGCAGTCAACCTCCAAGCGCTCTCGACGCGCTTGCGCCGGGCGCTCATACCGGGCACTCGGCGCTACCTCGACTCGCCAGCTAGCACGAACTCCAGTCGTCCTGGCTTACCTGCTCACGCTCGCCCGTGAAGACTTCGGTTGCGGTGATCTCACTAGGAACGAATTCCAATGGAGTGGGTAGAAGATTGCCGCCGTCGGCTCGACGCAGATTCCATACGGCGGAGGACGAGGCCTCATCCGGTGCGCCGCCGATCACGACGTATGACGAGGGAGGACTACTGAGGACGACCTCGTCCGCCGCGAGAGCTGGGTCGGTTACCTCCGCCGAGAAGACGATTTCCGGCTCGTCGAAATCTGTACCGATGCCAACAGTTACGAAGCCGATGCCAAGCCGACTGCACGGTGACACCACTACCGCTAGGTCTCCGTCACTATCTCTCGTCACCCCATACACCGATCTGTCGAATCGGTGAGCGTCGCTCTGTGCAAGGACGAACGCCGCTGCCAGGGCCAGGAGGCCGATGGCCACGCCGACCGTCAGGAATGTGCGCCTCACTGTCATGACCCTCGTCAAGCGACGTTGCCGATTTCCACCGCCTCAGTATCGCCGACAACACCTGCGAGCACCGATCACTGCGGCTCACGCATATCTGCCGATAGGTGCGCGTGATCCAGCAGCGGATGGCAAAGTGGCAATGATGCCCAGTTGGCTGATCGTCGTCCTTGTTGCCCCGATCAGCGCGTGGGGCGTGTGGCGAGGTGTCCGCGATCCAGCGGCACGCGGCGACATGTCGTTCTTGACCGCCCTCACGGGCGCGGGGGCTTGCATGTTCATCGTGATCCGCGCACTGGTGACGTAGCGGGCGCGCCCAGATCTGCCGCTCGGTGCGCGACGCAGCGTGAGTGACCGGGCAATCTGATCGCATGACGACGGACGGGTGACACGCAGGTTCGAGACTGGCGCTGCTGTCTGAGTCCGGAGTTCGTGTGTTGCGTCATCTCTCTCTGGCGACGGGGAGCTGGAGTTCGAAGACCATGTCGTCGCCGTCGACGGCGACAATGTGGTCCCGTCCGGGTCCGTTGACGAGGTAGCCGTGGTCCTCGGCGAAGCGGGCCATCTGGCTGTAGACCGGCCCGACTGCGCCGTGGTCGGGACCACCGCGGTGCACCGCGACGATCACGTCAGACTCGGCGAGCACGCCTTCGTCGATGCCGCCCACGCCGTCAATCGGCTGATCACCGATCGGCACGGCAGCGGTGGGGATAAGCAGGTCCTCACGCTCGGTGTAGTGCACCAGCACCGGTCCTTCCGGTGTGACCCCGGCGCCCTTGAGTGCCTCGAGCAAAGTCGGGATCGCCTCGCGAGCGAAATCGACTATCTCGGACCAGCCAAGCCCTCGGTTGTCGGGCGAGCGGACTTCGGCAACTCGGGTGGCAGGAATGTGGCGGATGGACAGATCAGTGGTCATGGTGAACTCCGTTTCGAGATATCGGAGCCTCTGCTCGACTCGGGCGAGGCGGCGCAAGTCGACGTTGACGCGTGCTGCGAGTTCGTCGCGTCGCCGCTCCAGCAGTTCCTTCGTCTGTCCTGCGTCGGGTTCGTCCACGAGCAGTTTCCGGATCTCGTCGAGAGTGAGTCCGAGTTCCTTCAACGCTGTGATGCGGTGGAGGTGGAGCAGCTGTGAGGGGGCGTAGGAGCGATACCCGTTGGCGGGGTCGACCCGAGCCGGCGTGAGCAAGCCGATCTCGTCGTAGTGGCGAAGAGTCCGAATGGAGACGTCGCCGAGCCGGGCAAAGGTTCCGATGGTGAACATGTCAGCTCCGATCTTCGAACCCTCACGCGAGGGACGAGTCAAGCCCCAATTCTGGCCGAGCGGTACTGGGTCCTTTCAGCGTGTGGGCGCTGTGTCCAGCGGTGGGCGTCGCCAGGGGGCGAGCAGAACTGCCGATCTGCGCTCCCCTTCCGTCGTCGGGCCATTGGCACGGCGATGTGAGTATCGGGTGCTCGGCGTGGGCCGCAGTGGAGCGCAGTTGACGCGATTTCGGCAGTGATTACCGGGCGCCGACATAGGGGTCCTAGGCGGCACCGTGATGGGTGACACAGCGCAATCTCACGCGCCCCGAACATGTCAGCCCGGATGAGGTCAGCTCGCTGTGCGGTGCTGTTCAATATGGTTGACACCGTGGATGACCAGCTCGATCTCCTCGTCGACCTCCACATCGACGGAGAGCGCCAGGGACCCGGGAGCGACGAGGCCACCCGGCGCGCCATCGCGCTCGCTGGCCTCGAGGGGGCATCGGATCTGACCATCGCTGATGTCGGCTGCGGGACCGGCGCCTCCACCCTTGTGCTGGCGCACGATCTCGACGCTCAGATCGTCGCCGTCGACTTCCTCCCGGGGTTCCTGGCACGGCTCGATGACGCCGCTCGACGAAGTGGCCTGGCCGACCGCGTCACGACGGTTGCCGAGTCGATGGGCGAGCTCAGCTTCGCTGAGGAGTCTCTCGACGTCATCTGGTCTGAAGGCGCGATCTACAACGTCGGCTTCCAGAACGGCGTCAGCTCATGGAGGCCATACCTGAAGCCGGGCGGTGTCCTCGCCGTGTCCGAGATCACCTGGCTCACGCACCAGCGACCGACGGAGTTGGAGTCCCACTGGGCGAAGGAGTACCCCGAAATCTCGACCGCGTCCGCCAAGCTCGCCGCCCTCGAAGTAGCCGGCTACTCCCCGCTCGGCTACTTCCCCCTTCCCGAGTCCTGTTGGCTCGATCACTATTATCGACCCCTGCAACGTCGCTTCGCAGCGTTCCTCGACCGCCACCACCACTCACCAGCAGCGAACGACATCGTGGAAGCCGAACAGCACGAAATCGACCTCTACGAGCGCTTCTCGGCCTTCGTCGGCTATGGCTTCTACATCGGCACACGCACCGGCGGGGAACGGCTGTCTACCAGGGCTTTGCCCGAGAGCGGATGACGGGAATCGAACCCGCGTTCTCAGCTTGGGAAGCTGATGTTCTACCATTGAACTACATCCGCAAGAGGCTCCCAGGATAGCGGGAGCCGGACATGGCCGAGAAGCCGTCAGGCGCCTCGGGCGTCGATGGCGGCCTGGTCGTAGGGCTCGATCATGATGCATTCTCCTGGGCATTCCTCGGCGGCGTCGACGGCGAGATCGATGAGCGAGTCGGGGATGCGAGCGACGCCTCGACCCGAATCGGGCCCGTGCCCCGCACCGTCAGCGCCGTCGAAGATGATGGTCGACCCGAAGTGGGAGGCCTCCTCCTTGACGACCCACAAGCCGTCGTCACGGGAGACGAACACGTCGGGGCAGATCTCCGAGCAGATGCCGTCGCCCGTGCAGAGATCCTGATCGATCCACACCATCAGTGCTGTTGCCATGAAACCGGGTCCCTTCGAGTCGGTCGAACGTACCCTTGGTGTCTACAGGGCTGAGAGGCGATTCCGGCGCATGGCGTCGGCAACCTCGTGATCGCCGGGCCGGTCAGACCCCGCAAGGGCTGTCGCGACGCCGGTGCGGTCGCCCTCGGGTCGGTTCTGGCTGAGCTTGCGTTTCGCCTCGATCGACGAGATCTCCACCTCGACGCCCACGATCGCTCGCAGCTGTCCGTCGATGTAGTTCGCCGGCGCGTCGGTCACGCGCCACGGCTCCGGTGGGCCCGACCGGGCCGACTCGTGACGGTCCGTGAGATCCGTCACGAGCGTGCGCGCCCATTCCGGGTCGTCGTGAACCCGCACCCTCCCGTGGACGTGGACGAGTTCGTAGTTCCACGTGGGCACGACCTTGCCGTGCTCGGTCTTCGACGGATACCACGCCGGGCTCACATAGCCATCCGCGAGCGGAACGATCACCAGTGTCGGGGCATCGTCGATGGTGCGCCAATGTGGGTTCGCTCGAGCGAGGTGTCCCCGGAGGCGACCGCAGGGCCCTCCATCGCGATCGACGACGAACGGCAGAGCCGTCGAGGCGAACCCGTCTGGCCCGATCGTCACGAGGTGCCCGAACGAGGCCTCCTCGACCATGTCGAGCATGACGTCGAGTTCCGCGACGTCGAACGCAGCTGGCCGGTACATGTCCACAAGGTAGCGATGGGTCATCATCACTAACGTGGCGATTCGTGATCCTCTCCGACCGCTCACTGCGTGAACAACTGGCCGCCGGTCGGATCGTGATCGACCCGCTCGACGAGTCGTTGATCCAACCGTCGTCGATCGACGTGCGGATCTCGAACCTGTTCCGGGTGTTCCGCAACCACACCCGCGGCGTGATCGACGTCAAGCTCGACATGGTGGACCTCACCGAGCTCGTCGAGATCCCGGCTGGATCCGAGGAGCCGTTCATCCTGCATCCCGGCGAGTTCGTGCTCGGCTCGACCCTGGAACGCATCGGTGTGCCCGACGACCTCGTCGGCCGAGTCGAGGGCAAGTCGTCGCTCGGTCGACTCGGCCTGTTGATCCACTCGACGGCGGGGTTCATCGACGCCGGCTTCGACGGTCACATCACCCTCGAACTCGCCAACGTCGCCAGCCTGCCGATCACGCTCTATCCGAGCATGAAGATCGGCCAGGTCAGCTTCATGCAGATGACCACGCCAGCCGAGCGGCCCTATGGCAGCGGCGCCAGCGGTTCCAAGTACCAGGGCCAGCGTGGCCCGACCCCCAGCCGATACTTCGAGAACTTCCAGCGCTGAACTGTCACGTTTGACCCGGCACCGTGTGACAGTTCACTCGACGAAGCGGCGGACCCGGGCGCGCTTGCCGCGCATGGTGGTCGACTGCATCGTCTCGATGACGTGGTCGACGGATGCCTCGGGAACGCCGACGACCGAATAGGCCTCGGAGATACGGATCGGCCCGATCTCGCGCCCGACGAGACCGGTCTCGTTGGCGATCGCACCAACGAGGTCACCCGGCCGGACTCCGGCCTTGCGCCCGAGGCTCACGTGCACGAACGCCGTGCCCGCACCACCCGAGCGTTGGCCCTTGCTGCCCGACCGGTCCTTCTCGCCGGCGTTGCGCGGGGCCTTCTTGTCGAACTTCTTCTTGCCGTCGGACGGCTTGCCGCGGAGCCGATCGGAGGCATCGGGAATCTCGAGTTCGTCGATGGTCGCTCCCCGCGACTCGTGGACCAGCTTGATCGCTGCGAGTGCGATGTTGCGGTCGCTGTCCTCGCCGGCCAGCGCGTGCAACACGACGTTGAAGTCCTCGAGGTCGACCGCCGTCAGCGCCTCTCGCACTGCGCTCACCGTCAGCTCTATCTGACGGGCCCGGAGGTCCGACACGGTCGGCACGGTCGCGATCTCGAACTTCTGCTTCGTCAGCCGCTCGATGTTCTCGAGCCCGCGCCGTTCACGCGGCTCCGCGAGCGTGATCGCCACGCCCTCTCGCCCGGCTCGCCCGACGCGCCCGATGCGGTGGACGTAACTCTCGGCCGCGGAGGGCACGTCGTAGTTCACGACGTGGGTCAACGTGTCGACGTCGAGTCCCCGCGCGGCGACGTCGGTGGCGACGAGTAGCTCGGCGGTGCCGTCGCGAAGCCTCGCCATCACGCGGTCGCGCTGCGCCTGGTCCATCCCGCCGTGGAGCGCCTCGGCGCGATAGCCGCGGCCGTTCATGGTCTCGGTCAGCTGGTCGACCTCGGTGCGCGTCCGGCAGAACACCAGTGCCGACTTCGGCGCCTCGATGTCGAGGATGCGCCCGAGCGCCGACGGCTTGTGTGCGCGCTGCACGACGTAGACGGTCTGGCGAACGAGCGCCTTCGCTCCGGGTTCGGAGTCGGCACGACCGATCGTGATGCGCTCGGGATTGCGCTGGTAGCGCTTGGCGATCGAGGTGATCCGTGACGGCATCGTGGCCGAGAACAGCACGGTCTGGCGATCTTCGGGTGTGCTCTCGAGGATCGACTCGATGTCGTCGGTGAAACCCATGTCGAGCATCTCGTCGGCTTCGTCGAGGATCACCGTGCGGATCGACTCGAGGCCGAGCGACCCGCGTCCGATGTGATCGAGCGCGCGGCCGGGCGTGGCGACGACGACGTGCACCCCACGGTCGAGCGCCTGCAGCTGGCGCTGGATCGGTTGACCACCGAAGACCGGAACCACCTTGACGCCGAGCTCGCGGCCGTACTTGAACATCGCTTCGCTCACCTGCACCGCGAGTTCACGTGTGGGCACGAGCACCAACACCTGAGGCTCTCGGCGTGAGGCATCGATCATCTGGAGCGCCGGGAGTGCGAACGCCGCGGTCTTGCCGGTCCCCGTCGCGGCCTGGCCGAGCAGGTCCCGCCCTGTCAGCAGGATGGGGATCGTCTCGCGCTGGATCGGCGTGGGCTCCTCGTATCCGAGTTCGTCGAGCGCAGCAAGCAACTCGTCGCGCAGACCGAGGGCCGCGAAGCCGTCGACTTCTGCCTCCTGATCGGTGATGGTGGTGGTCTCGTCGTCGGTCATCGTTGGCTCCTGCCGGGGAATTCGTCAACGATACGAACACACCGCGCCGGATCGAACAGAATGTTGTATGGCCTACATCTCCGACCGGGTCGTCCACGACGCCGACGCGCACATCATGGAGCCTCCGAACTGGTTGCGCGATCACGCCGATCCCGACATCCGCGACCGCATCGAGCGCCCCGGATACGCGAACGAGCTGGCCCAGACCGGCGACGGCGACCACGGCGGTGACCAGGAGCGCATCGACGCCGTGTTCGCACGACTGGCCGAACGGCACCGGACCGACGAGTTCCTCACCGACGAGGCCGTCGAGGTGATGAATCGCAAGAACTTCGCTGCGACGGGCTCGTTCCTCGCCGAGGACCGGCCGCGAGTCCTCGACTACATCGGTGTGCAGAGCCAGCTGCTGTTCAACACCTTCCACAACCGTCGCCTGTACGACTGGGAGCATCAAGCAGACCTCGATCTCGCGTACGGCACAGCCCGGGCCCACAACAGGGGCATGGTCGAGTTCTGTTCCGTCGACGCCCGTCTCCTGCCGACGTGTTACGTCCCGCTCGCCGACTTCGACCGGGCGTCGGCGACAGCGACGGAGGCGATCGAGATGGGCGCCGCCGCACTGCTCGTCGCTTCGGGCTGCCCGATGGGACACTCCCCGTCGCATGTTGCGCTCGACCCGGTGTGGCGCCAGGCCGAGGACGCAGGAATCCCTGTCGTGTTCCACGTCGGCGGCACCGGCGACCTGATCGATCGCGCCTACTTCGACAATGGGCTGCCGATCCCGACCGACTTCCACGGGGGGGAGGAGAACTTCCGATCCGTCGACTACATGGCGATCCCGTTCCCGCCCATGCAGACGCTTGCCACGCTGATCTTCGACGGCGTCCTCGAACGATTCCCCGACCTGCGCATCGGTGTCATCGAACAGGGATGCAGCTGGGTCCCGAGTTGGATGAAGCAGATGGAGTCGGCGATCGAGGCATTCGCCCGCCACGAGGAGCGGCTCCAGAAGCTGTCGTTGCGCCCGAGCGAGTACGTCGAGCGCCAGGTGCGTGTCACGCCGTACCCGACCGAAGACGTCGGCTGGGTCACCGACCAGATCGGCCCCGACATCCTGCTGTTCAACACGGACTACCCGCACGTCGAAGGTGGTCGGCGCCCCTTCGAGCGTTTCGAGAAGAGCCTCGGCGATCGCTCCGAGGAGATCCGCCAGAAGTTCTACGCCGACAACTTCGTCGACCTCATGGGAAGCGCGGTCGCCGCCCTGGTCTGAGCCGGCACCGGCACCCAACCCACGTTTGCGCTCAGTTTTGGATGACCCGTCCCATCCGAACTTGTGCGCAAACGGGGGGAATCACTGCTCGGGCGCGAGGAAGACGGCGCTGAGCGGGGGCAGCGTCAGCGTGATCGACTGTTCGAAACCGTGCGAGCCCGCGGGTTGGGTCTCGACGCCGCCGAGGTTGCCGAGGCCGCTGCCACCGAAGCCCGACGCGTCGGAGTTCGCCAGCTCGATCCACCGACCGCCTCGAGGCACACCCAGGCGGT